>CAUZRT010000273.1:0-4707 GCA_963582235.1 Lentisphaeria bacterium | reverse complement strand
GCCAACGATATTGCCACTCCACCCGCCAGCCGGCGTGGCGAACCGAAACGCGCAGCCACTGTCGTTAATCAACCGCGTACCGATGACCGCCAGCGCAATCGCAATGCCGAAGCCAATTGGAGAAGAAATGTCGTCGGGTGTCAGCTTTGCGGTCTCCGCAAGATTCCCGCCCCAGTCGCCGCCCGGTTCGAAAAACACATACGCCGAACTATTGTCAGGACCTTGGTCATCGTCACCGATTGCAGTTGCGATTACGGTATCGCCGGCGATGAACTGGGCAATCAGATGAATTGCTCCTGCTGAAGACGAATGGCAGCGCCCGGCTCGGCGCGTACATGCCGACCGGGATAGCAATCACGGGCAACGGGTGAGGGCTCCCATAGTGACCTTTTTCCTGACCTCGATCCTCCCGCACGGTAGGACTAAAGATACGCAAAGGAAGAGATTGTGTGAGAGTATGTGGGGGAGGGTAGGAGCTAGGTGAGCCGGAGGCGGATCAAGGGACGATGGCGCGCGCCAATGATTCAATCCTGCAACAACGCCTGCACGGCGACCGGCCTGCTACCATCGGCGATACTGGCATTGGCGGCGGCGCCGATCAGCACTGCCTGGACGGCTTCGTCGACGACGGCCATACGCTCGGTTTGCGGCGATGTCCACGGCTGTCCAAAAAACTCCTGCCGTAAGGCCGGATCACAGCCGCCATGCTCACCTGCCGCTGCGGGAATGTCGATCGCCTCGCGATCGTGACGGGGATGGATCAGCGTCAATCGTTCACCCGTGACTTCGTCGAGACCCGGAACGACCCGGGCCGCGATCGACGAATCCATCGAGTGCACAATTTCATACTCGAGCCGCGCTTCGGTCCCTTCCAGAACGATGAGCATGCCCTCATAAGCGGCATACGCGATGAGGGAATAAACGACCCGGACGCCGTTCTCGTAACTATAAAGAACGGCAGCCTGGTCCTCGATGTCGATGCTCTCGTCGAAAAGACAGCGGTCCCGGACATAACCGTCCGCGGACTCGGCATCAAGGTACAGGCGGCGGGCCTGATCGTCGGCTGCGAAATCCACGAAAAAATCGCAGACCTTGGCGTGGGGGCAGCCCTGGCACCGTGTATGGCGAAACGGCCCGTTGCGTCCGTAGAAGAAGGTTCCACCCATGGCCGACAGTGTTGCGGGTTTGCTGTCGGCCCACCAGTTCAGGACATCGAAATGGTGACTGGCCTTGTGGATCAGAAGGCCGCCGCTGTTGGCCTTGATGCGGTGCCAGCGGCGGAAGTAATCCGCACCGTGATTGCGATCTAATGTTTCACGAAACTCGATGGATAACAGGTTGCCGATTCTTCCGTCGCGGAGGATCTCGCGGATGAGGTTGGTGGCGTGCGCGTATCGCCAGTTGTGCGTGACGAAGCAGTCGCCCGCGGAGCTTTCGGCGGCGGCACATATGTCGCGGCACTGCTTCGCGGTGGTACACAGAGGCTTCTCCGAGTACACCCGTTTGCCGGCCTCGAGGGACTGGATGACGAACTCGGCATGGGTACAGTCCCGGGTCGCAACAATGACGCCGTCCGGGTCCAGACGACGCAACATCCCGGTGAAATCAGTGAACACCGGCAGTTGGGTCCCGAGAAGTTCATTGGCGGCCGCGAGCCGCAGTGGGTTGCTGTCGAATAAACCGACCAACTCTGCCGTGTCCGGAAAATCCGTGAGCAGCGGCCGGCCATACATGGAGACGCCGCGACCGCCGGTGCCCACGAGAACATATCGCTTTTGGGTCGTCATTATATCATTAATGGTGGTGGTTTTCGGATCGCGTGACGGTAACATTCCAGATGAACGGCGTAGAAGCAAACGTTTTTGATTGATCTTTTGTGATGAAAAAGTTTCTCGACAACACGCCCATTCTTCTGATCGGCTTAGCCGCGGTGCTGGTGTAGCTACTTTATCCGCGATTCATCGAGATGACAACAGGGAAAGAACACATCGTCCTTTGCGCCGCCCATCATTCTGAACTCGATCAAGATCGTCGTCGAGGAATTCGAACGGCAGCATCCAGAGTTTGACGTTCAGGTCGGTTCCGTAACCACTTGTGACCTAACCGGTGACCCCGCCTTCGCCCTGCCGAATCAGCCGCGACCGATCAATGGCATTTGGGTTGCCATCACGGTCATAAACTGCACGTTGGTGTCAAGCGGCAGACTGGCCATATAGACGACGGCACGGGCGACATGATCAACGTCGAACGTTGGCTCGGCCATTGTCGTTCCGTTCGCTTGCGGGACGCCTTCCTTCATTCGAGTATTCGGCTCGGTCGCGGCATTGCCGATGTCAATCTGCCCGCATGCAATGTCGTACTTACGCCCATCGAGAGAAGTTGATTTTGTCAGCCCAGATATGGCATGCTTGGTGGCCGTGTAGGGCGCTGAATTGGGGCGCGGGGAATCGGCGGAGATGGAACCGTTGTTGATGATCCTCCCGCCCCGTGGATCCTGATCCTTCATGATCCTGAATGCTTCCCGGGTACACAGGAACACACCGGTCAGGTTGATATCCACTACCCGTTGCCAATCGTCGAATGCCAATTCCTCCAAGGGTACGGACGGCGCACCGATGCCGGCATTGTTGAAAAGTAGATCGAGCCGTCCGTACGTATCTACCGTCTTTGCAAACAGCGCGTGGACGGAGTCCGGGTCCCGTACATCCGTCGGAACGACGAGTGCGGCGGCAGCGTCCGGTGCGGCGGCTGCCGTGTTTTTCAATGGCTCGAGACGGCGGCCCGCCAGCACGACGTTGTACCCCTCGGTCATCAGGGCACGGGCGGTGTGACTACCGATGCCGCTGCCGGCGCCCGTAACAATTACAATTTTACTGCTCATCCGTTCTTCTCCCTAAGCACGAGCCTATGGGGCATTCGCTATTCCCGGCGGACCAAATCGGCTTAATGCCATAGGAACATCTGTTTACGCGGCAGGCACAGAACACCAAACACCTTGCACGCACAACGCGTCAACTTGATCGCATGGGAATTCGTATTTGAGGCCCCTGCGATCCGTCAGCCGACGGACGTCGCAGGAGCCTGGGTTGGTCAGATACATGCAATGCCAGGCCAGCCCCCTTCCCGCTCGCCGCCCGCGCGACTTACGGGTTTAGCGTTGTTGGTTTGCCGCACGGGCTGCGCGAAGCGCTTTGGAGTGCGGCGGCTGTGATGCCGCTTTAGATTCGCGCGGAGCGCCGGAGGACGCCCTATGCAGCCGAAGCCACGCGACAATGCGATGGATTTACGCCAACCGCAGGCGCTGCGCACCGCGCAATATGAAGCCCCGGCGCAGCCGGCTAACTTAATGCGAGGCAAGCATCCCTAGGCCCGGCGTTCTGTTCTCTCATTCACGATCCGGCGGCGCGTCCTCATTTGGCGCCGACTTGCGCTGCTGCTCCCTTTCTTTCCAGTCGCGTTCAAACTCGGCATCGCGCTGCTGGCTCCCGGGATGCAAACGTGATGTAACCGCAGGCCGACGTCTTGTCGACTGCCCGTCCGCCTCGACTGACTAGGTCACGGCGGAGCAAGACCTTGATCCTGGCTGCGAACACATATTCTGTCGATTCGGCAGCGATAATTTGTGAAGTTCGTCAAGATTTCGTGGACCGGTCGCATCTACATCAGGCATCCGGATCCGCCCACAACTCGAGGTACAGAGGCTCCAGAACTTTGGGTGCAAAAAAGGCGACCTCGCCATGGGATCCCTGTCGAATCCCGAAGAGGGATGGGATACCGTTGGCCGTCAATGTGTCATGGCAGTCGGTTATATCGGCGACCTCGTAGGAAATATGATTCAGGTGCTCGCCGTGCTGCCGCAACGCGTCAAGGAGGAAGCCCGGTTTTTCGGGTTGGATTAGCTCCAGTTCCGCACCTTCGAAATCGCCGCGAGTAACGTGGACGCCGGAGGACTCGATAAACGACCGTGTTGTCGGTTGCCATTCCCAGCCAAGCAACTCACGTAGCGTCGCCAGACTATCGGCCGTGTCCCAGAGCGCAATGCCGAAATGGCTGAAGGCCAGGGGGTGTATGTCATTCTCGGCAAAAAACTCGCAGGTCTGTTCTTTGATCTCGTCAAGACCACGATTGCGGGCACGGCCCGATGGTGGCCAGTTTGAGCGGACGCGCTCCCAGTTTGACTGCATTCTCGGCTCCTTGTGTTGGCGTCAGCGACTGTCCGTAGCTGCCAGTTTTGGCAGGCAGAAACGTTCGCCTTAATCTCGCTCCTTCCGCCGGAGGCGGATCCGCCTCCGGCGGAAATCCGCTCTTAATCGCGATCACGAATGGGTTCGATTACGAGTTGTTTCAGGAGAACTCCCGACTCGGCCGCCCCGCGCCCGAATTATGGCAGGTCTGAAACATGTTGTCCTCGTCCTCGATGGCAAATCGATAACGAGAGAGAGGACAAAAACGATCAAGGTTCAAATGTCTGTGGCGCTGTGTTTCGACCGTACATTCGATGAACCTGTCGGGCGTTTCCGGCCGGATATATTACAGAATTTCCGCATACTATTACCCAATACGTTTCGTTTCACAGGAGGCAGCCATGAAACGATCTGAGATCAACAAGGTTCTCGAGGACACCAAGGCTTTAGTGCACAAACACCAAATCACTCTGCCGCCGTTCGCCTATTGGTTCCCCGAATACTGGGGGTGCAAGGGCATCGA
>CAUZRT010000272.1:0-4731 GCA_963582235.1 Lentisphaeria bacterium | reverse complement strand
GACCGTCTCAGCTTTGGTCATATCGAAGGCCATATGCTCCATCAGGAAGCCGGTCCACCGCGGCGACGCATCGTCGGGGCGGCGTTTCACCAGTTCTTCTAATGACATGTATTCGGGAGTGGAGCTGCTGTTCAGAATGTCCTTCGCCGCGTTGAACCACTGGGTCAGTGTCAGCGCCCGTCTGGCCGAAATGTTGAAGACCTCACCGACGACTGCATTGCCCTTGCCAATGGCTTTGACGAACGCCGTGGCCAGATCGTCGTTGCATCCGGCTTGCAGCAGCACCTTGCCGTCACCCGGAATCTCGAGGGGCTTCCCTTCTTTCATCAACTTATAGTACAGCGGATTGCGACCGCCCCAGGTTTCGATTGGACAACGCCCGGTACCGCAGATGCAGCTCGAGCGAAAGACGGTGGCGGGCAAGTCGTCCAATGCCAAGGCATGGGCATCGCGCTGGCATTGCTCGAAGAAATTGACCCCTGTGTCCTCGCGCCACGGGTGGTCCTCATCACCCGGCAGGTATTGCAGCGGTGTATAGGAGCCGGTGGAGCCGCAGGTGAAGTAGTGCTCGATTCTGCCGCCGAAGTATTTATGTGCCATTTTGACGTCTTCCATAAACGGCACGCTGTCGATGATAACATCGAACTCGCGGGTCGCCAGCTCCGACGCGTAGAAGTCTTCGTCGTACTTGTCGCCGGTGATTAACTCGACGCCGTCGAGGGGAACCTGGTGACGTGTATTGGTTCCTCGCGTCACGCCCGTTGTCGGGTATCCTGCATCAACGCAGCCCCGGGCAATGCGGCCGCCGATTTCACCGGTGGCACCGAGTATCAAGACTCTTTTTGTGTTTGACATCAAACCTGCTCCTCTGAATGGCGTCGATTAAAAGTTAAATACCGTCCCTGCTGGAGAATAAGCGTAGGCTGGAAGCCTGTGCAACGGAGTCATGGCCAAAAGTCGAAACTTGCCGGCAAAGGATTGC
This sequence comes from Lentisphaeria bacterium, assembly GCA_963582235.1. GTDB lineage: Bacteria > Verrucomicrobiota > Lentisphaeria > JABSQK01 > CAJWLW01 > CAUZRT01. The sequence continues at coordinate 3,749 of CAUZRT010000272.1, read as the reverse complement.
CGGCGTCCGAGGGATCATTCACGATCATCGCCGGGGCCTTCGCTGCCACCGCGGCCAATCGATTGTATTGCGGTCCGGCGCATCTTCGATGCTGTACGGCAACTCATACAGATGCACTTCGAGCGGCGCAAAGGCGTCTTCGAAGACGCCATCCGTAACGGTGACCAGTCGATTCTCGGACCGTACGGCAGCCTGCGGAGCGAATCCGCTCTCGGGAACCGGGAGCGTGAACCGGGCTTTGATTGGTGAAGTGGCGCCGTTGACCGCGATCAGGAAGTAACCGCTCTCGGTTTGCCGCAGTGACAGGTGCAGCTCCGTTGCGGGAGTCTCGGAACCCTCCATGCTTTCCGCCTTTAGCTCGCCGGGTACCTGCGGCGTCACCAGATAGGGCGTCAGCAGTTTTAATTCCGCGGTCAGGTCGGCCCATTGTGCGCATTCCGCGGGATCGTCGGTCACCCACCATGTCCAGTGGTCATCTTTCTCCCCCATGTAGTGGAAGCTGAAATAAAGGACCCCGCTGATGGCGTGCGCCGCGGCCATGTACGTCATGCAGCGAACCTCGGTTATGGTCGGATGACGGTTGTTCGGCGGATCTCGAAGCGGGCACATCTGGATCCACATCCAGCCCAGCTTACCGCTGCCCTTGATGACGCTGTCGGAGTATTTGGCGACCGAGGTCACGGACGCCACGGGAACCGGATAGGTATTATCGCTATGAATGTCCGCGACATGTGCATAGTCCTGATGATCCTTGAGTCGGCCGACGGCCAGGTTTAGCCACACCGGGCGGCCGGGATCGAGCCGCTTGACCAGGTCGTAGGTCGGTTTGAGCTGTTCGGGTGGATACCGGTACGGATTGTTGGGATGGTTGGGTTCATCCACCAGCTCCCACACCAGCAGTCCGGGGTGGTCGCGACAGTCCAGAATAATCTTTTCGAGCAGCTCCACGTCTTTCCAAACATCGTTGCCTATTGAACACGCCGAGTACATGCCGTTGGCCCAGGCGTCCTCGATATCCATGCGGAACGACGCCGGGTTTGTCCTCAGCCCGTGGGTGACGACCATGTTGAAGCCCATCGCGCTCGCTTCCGGCATTGAATAGTGCCAGTGTCCAGCCCAGCCGATGCCGATCGGAAAAAACGGCTTGCCATTGACGTAGAGACCCTCGGCACGCATCTCGACACGCTTTACCGGCGGCAGTGAGTTCGCGTGTGCCGATAATGAGCCAAGCACCAGGATCGCCATAAGCACCAATATTCTTTTCATTTCCAGTTCTCCTCGAATTAAGGTTAGTAGCGGCTGCCTATAAACCCGGGATTTCCCGACTCGCGGCGGCGTCTTGCACCGGGCTGCCGCCGAAGGGTTTTCGCGCGGCCAATAAGGTAGGTACACTAACTCCGCTACTTGTTAAATCTAACGAAGAAACAAAAATCAGTGCGGGCGCAGCCGATATTGAAACGGAATCCACAGATGGGTGTCCGGACCGTTGTGTCCGATATAGGCGCCGAAGAACCCGGCGCCGGTCCGTATCTTCTGGTCAGCTGCCTCGGCGTGGGCAATTCTTTAAGGAAACGGTATCCACACATGAGTTTCGGGACCTTCGAAACCGAGCCAACCTCCTGCAAATTCGGCTTCCTTCAGTCTGTCGGCATCAGATGGCTCTACATGACCATCGGCATACGCGACATTTGCCCGCCTTGCATGTCTCAAATGAATCGTATCTGTGGGAAACGTAGCAGTCTTCCATATTCTTGTGGTCTGATAGGTTCCATTCGGATTAGCCACAACGTTTGCAATTCCGTGGCCGTCGCTTGAATCACAAATTAAGGCGACGCTATCCGGGCCGATCAGCCGACTCAGCCTGTAAAACCGGGTATCGTAGGGAAAAGTCGAATACAAAAAATTTCGAATGTTTCCCACCCCGGGGGGATCAGTGGGATCGATGATGGCCCCATAGCCGGTGAATATATCATTCGGGTCATATCTTTCGCCGCTCATACTGGGACATGAAAAAGTGTCCTGGGCACTAATGGATCCTGAGTTATAAAGGCGTTGCTGCCAAAAATCGTGGCCGCCCCCCCACTGCATCTGGTGGCAAATCGTGTCATTATCCGAGGCGTATATCTGATAGGCGATATTGTTTTGATTTAAGTTCCCGATGCAAACAACCGCCAAGGCATTCTCCTTGGCCAGAGAGAGTGCCGGCAAAAGCATGGACGCTAAAATGGCGATGATCGAGATTACAACCAGTAGTTCGATAAGTGTGAACACTGATGGTCGCCTTTCCAACGGTCCGTGACCGTTCTGCCGGCGGTTCGCTCGCGGACGAGCGACAGACTCTATCAGTAGTAAAGCCATTCGCGGTTTGGAAACCGGCGCCAAACCGACTGCGACTTTTTTTTCGATCGCTTGTTCCCGGGCGACAATAAAATGTTTTCATTTCTGCATCCCCTTTACCGAGTTCATATTCCATCGGATGCATTCTGCTTATTAATATTCCTATCTTTCCAAGACGAAAATAAAGCCTTCCCGATAAGCTAGCCTGACCTATTCATAAACTCTGGGAGTTTATGAATAGGTCAGGCTAGCCGTGGCAGTTAAAACTGCCACACGAAAGACGTGATTTTCGCCGAAGTGTTCGGCTAAAAAACGTGGCGTCGACCCGTTAGTTGTTGCAAAGAAACAACTTCACGGCCCAGGAGGGGTGGATTATTCACGATTGGTGAATAATCCAGGCTAACTGCCGTCAGGCGGCGAATCGAACGGGCCGTGGATGCTGTCTTCCTGACGCGTGTTCACGGAAAAAACCGTACAAATACATGAGTTTCGGGACCGTCGAAACCGAGCCACCCTCCGATAATGTCGACTTCAGGCATTCTGTCGGCGTCAGATGCCTCTACATGGCCATCGGCGTACGCGACATTTGCTCGCCTTGCGTGTCTTAAATGAATCCGATCGCCTGGCGTCGGGTCAGTCTTCCACATTCTTGTAATCTGATACTTTCCATACGGTGGAATGGGCGTTCCTGGAATTCTGTCGCCGTTGCTTGAATCACAAATCAAGGCGACGCTATCCGGGCCTGTCAGCCGACTCAACCTGAAAAACCGGGTATCCCATGGGCCACCGAAAATGACCATATTTCTTCTGCTATTGAGGGGCAAAACGGGATCAATGAAGGCCCCATAGCCGACGAAAATATCAGACGAAGTCGACCCCAAAGCCATCGTTTCCGATGGATTCGGGCCATAACTTTCGCCGCTCATACTGGGACAGGCAAAAATGTCCTCGGCACTAATGTATCCTGAGTTAAACAGGCGTTGCTGCCAAAATTCGTGGTAGGTGGGGACCCACTGCATCAGATGGACAACCGTCTCATTATCCGATGCATACATCTGAAAAGCGATATTGTTTTGTTTTAAGTTCCCGAGGCAAACAACCGCCTGGGACTTCTCCTTGGCGGCGTTCAATGCCGGCAGCAGCAGCGACGCCAGAATGGCGATGATGGCGGTCACCACGAGCAATTCAATCAGCGTGAACGTGCATTTTCTGGTTTGCATAATGGGACTCCGAATTCGATGTCAGAAGTGGACCTAGCCGAGACATCAGGCAACGGTTGACGCTTCATTACCTACCGCGTTAATAAAACGCCATGAGTAGTCAATACATCAACATTGCAATATTGACAAACCCCATTTCCGCGAATCCGTCGTCACGATTTTCGCAATTGTTTCGGGCAATGCTGGCGGGTT
>CAUZRT010000271.1:0-4817 GCA_963582235.1 Lentisphaeria bacterium | reverse complement strand
CGTCAACATCGGGTCGCGCAAGATTATTCTCACAATCGGCGGCAGTGCGACCGTCGACGGCGGCACCGGCTTCGCCCGCGCCCTGGGCTATCAGTTTCTGGACTCCCAGGGACACGAAGTTCCCGAAGGCGGCCACGGGCTCCTGGATGTGGCACGTATTGTTTTCCCCGACCAGAAGCCATGGCACGACATTGACGTTGTGGTCGCCTGTGATGTCGATTATCCACTGCTTGGAACAACCGGCGCAGCCCATGTATTCGGCCCGCAAAAGGGTGCCGATCCGGAAATGGTGGAGACTCTCGATCGGGCTTTGGGATGCCTGCACAATGTCCTTTCGGAGCAACATGGAATCGACATGGCCACCATCCCCGGCGCCGGTGCCGCCGGCGGGCTGGGCGGCGGTTTGACGGCCTTCTGCGATGCCCGGCTGCTGCCGGGCGTCGACATTGTCATGGATATGGTCGATCTTCGAGAGGCAGTTGACGGAGCCGATCTCGTCATTACCGGCGAGGGTCGCACCGATAGCCAGACCGCGCACGGCAAAGTCTGCACCGGCGTCGCTCGCGAGGCGCGCCAGGCAGGAATTCCATGCATCGTCCTGTCCGGCGCGGTGAGCAGCTCGCTGCTGGCCTTTAAGGAGGTCGGTATCTCGGCAGCATTCAGCATCAGCCCGCGACCGCAGACGTTAGAGGAGGCTTATGCCGACGCTGAAAATCAGATCGTTGAGGCCACCGCTAATATCGTCGCCCTGTTCCAGGCCGGACGATGAAAACCAACGAAAATTCAAAGGTAAACCATATGGGGAGTAGGATGGAGTGACCAGGGAGAACAATTCACTGGCGATTGCAGTGTGTTTCCTTTCGACTCGTTCACGCTCCGTAAAAAACCAAATCATTGAATTTACTGTCGGTAATCGTCGCTAACGGACGGCCACTGTGATCGATCAGCTGATAGCACCGCGTTAGCGATTTTCGACAGCAAATTCAATAGTCTCTTCTCTGTGCCTCCGTGGTTTAAAATGTCAAATTTATGGTTGTCTTGACCGTCGCGAGTTGCCACGTCTATTGTTTCGAATATTCCATCACTCCATCACTCCACCATTCCGCGGTACATTGTCGTCAACCGGCTGAGACCTGCGACGACCGCGGTCTCGACGCGCAACGTCCAGCAACCGACAACCAGCGGCAAGGCGCCCGACGCCTGAACCGCAGCGGTCTCATCGACGTCGAACCCGCCTTCGGGCCCAATCCACAGGCCGACCCGCCCGCCGCTCGCCTTGATCCGTTCCGCGGGAAACACGTGTCGCCGCCTCGGCGTGTCCGCGGAACTGCCCACCACCCGGCTGCCGGGGGCCGCACCGTAATGACAAGGGATCGCAACCGTTGGCGCCAGTTCCGTCAGGTCAATTGGCGTGTGAATGGTTGGAAAAAATGGATTGCCGGACTGCTTCGCGGCTTCCCGGACGTGGACATTCCACCCATCGACAACGGTCGCCGCCGGCAATCTGACGCTGCGTCGCGCGATCACAGAATGAATTTCCCAGACGCCAAGTTCGGTGGCCTGGCGGATGATTCGCGCCATCGCCTTGGCACGTGGCGGGACGACAAACAAAATCAGCTTGACAACAGGCTCGGGGTGATGCTGGTGTTCTATAATGCGGCAGTGTACCAATCCCCGACGTCTGCCGGCCGCCGCCGGCGTCGCTGCCGCCGCCGCGCTCTGGCCAGCACCGTTCAGAAGATGAATCTCCGTCTCACCGCGAAGCCGGAGGCTCGATTGCAGGTGCTGCGACTCGATCTCGGAAAGAATCACAGTATCGCCCGCCGGCGGGATCGTCTCGCAATAGAAGCATCGGTCCAAAAAATTATCCTTCCTTCATTCCGGCAGCGGTTGATCATAATGCCAAAGCACGGTGTCAGTGTCTCGCGGGTACAGGGAAACAGTCAGTAACCTTTCCGATGGGGAGCCGGTCTGCAGAGCGAACGTCAAAATGTAGGTTGCCGACTCGCGTGTATCGGCGGCCAGAACGACGATGTGCGTCGACCGCCCGAGCTTCCGCGCCACAAGAGAGGCGACCCGCGTTGGGGTCGATTCACCCGGGCTCGGCGCAACTCTGATCCGGATGCGATGCCGCGTGGACTCCCGATGTAGCGGCGACGTCACCAACAGCGAGGTGACGACCCGGTTGGCGATGGCCAGGGAGTCGCGGGGAATCTCATTCAATACCCGCGGGCCATCGACCTCCGGCGGCGGCCGATGCGTCACACATCCGGCAAACCCGACAATGACGCAACCAAGGAGAATCCGGCAGCGGCACCGTCGAATTCTCGAGCGCCGGAAAAGTCGGGTGTACATTGAAAAATCGAGATTCACAATTCGAAATCTCATCTGTACGTCACCCGAATCTCCGGCAGCTTGTCGAGGAACGCATCGTCCTCACCGGGATCAAATGTCCACTGGACGGTCTGACCGTTGGCCCTTGCACCGGTCGACGCAATGATTTCATTCGGAACGGTGATTGTCAGTACCAACTGCATGCCGGCGAACAGCGACCGCAGCAGCTCCTTCTCCGCAGCCTCGTCGGGAAACTTCAGAAGCGGACGCGTTTCTCCGTCCGCCGGCCCGCTCCCGGTACGGTTGCTTTCACAAACGATTCGTATCTCCGAGGCCCCATCGCCGAGGGGTCGCAGGCGAATGTCCCCGAGCTTTCCCGAAGCCAGTGCCTTCGGCAGATCGCTGATATCCCCTTTAATGCGAACGAATACTCGCTCACCCTGCTCGAATCGGCGATATGACAGTTCCCCGAATCCATCCGCCGCCGTGAAGTACTCCAACGTTTTATCCCGGTCGAAAAAATGGGTAAACGCTGCCAGACCCGTTTGCTCCCCAGGCGCCAGAAAGCCATCGTATATGTCGAGCGGAATCGAAAAGCGAACTGCGAATCGCCCGCGCGTGCTGTCTTTGATGTGAAGCTCCTGCTGCATGCGAAGACAGCCGGAAGATCCCAGGAGACAGTGGGTCACGACGGCGATGGGTAAAATGTGCTTCACAATAGAATTGTCGGGCGAGCGGTGATGTGATCGTGCCCCTTCGGGGAGCAAAATTTACGGGTGCCGGCATATCGAAAGACTCCGGCGAGCCGTCGACGGATGGATGTCGCCGGGGTCTCAGTACTCTCTCCTATCCGAATTTCCGAGCACGGACGTTATGTATCGCGTGAGTCCGCCGGCTGGCGGATCGCAACGCAACTCACGTCGTCCTCGTCCTCGATTCCTATTGCTTCCTGTTACGTCCGGAGATCGCGCTGAAGCGCTCCGATGACGAGGACCGTCCCGACTCTTGCGGATCGGCACTGAGGACGAGGATCCGCCAGCCGGCGGACTGAAAGTCGTCACGCAGCGCCTGTATTCCGTCTGCCTATTTGAGGACGGCGTCTTACAGGCAATCCGGTGGTCCTCCAACCCGTGCCGGCTCCGTGGCGTTACACAATTTAACTTTCGCTCCGGCCAAAGTAAATCTGCAGTCACCATGAAGAGGATGGCGGATTATTACTTATTTCACGCGGCCGGCGCAAGGTCCCGCCGCGGACGCGAGGTTCAGCTATGGGGTGCACGACATGAAGGGGGGAGGGGTGATTGTCAACCGGCCGCTCGGCGATGGTGTCTGGAGAGCCGCACTCCAAAGGCATTGCGTTGCGTCTACGGCTGCGATGCGACGCTTGTCTCTCTGCCGTAATGCAGTATCGCATACTACGCAGAATCGCGCCCAAGCGCAAGTTATCCCGCCCTACCCCCCACTTGTATGTCGTACACCCTCAGCCACGCAGTCACTTGACTAGCACGTTGACACAGTTTAACTTATTCGGTTTACTTGACGGGCGATTAGCTCAGTTGGCTAGAGCACTTGCTCGACACGCAAGGGGTCACTGGTTCAAGTCCAGTATCGCCCACCAGAAACTGCCCGCGGCGTTTTCCCGACGTTGCGGGTATTTTTATGGACAACCCCACACCCGGAAAAAAAGGACTGATGAAGGCTGACAAGGTAGTCGTGACAAACGGCTATACCGGCGCCTTCGGATCCGTGACCGTGCGCCGATTTCTGGAACACGGCTTCTCTGTCGTCGACCGCGAACCGGATAGGCAGACCGCTGAACTCGCGGCGAAGGGCTACCGGGCATACGAAGTCGATCTTCTGGACGAGCAGAAGCTGGGTGAAGGCCTCGCGGAGTAATAGTTCATCCCAACCGGGGTGAACTATTACATAAGCGACATGTGACCGGTCAGAACATTATTGCCGACAGCGGTCAGACCCGATTCCAGGGGTCTGTGCAACGAATGAAAGAGCGGCAACGGCAAAGGGAAGCAGAAAAGAAAAGGACCATGACAATGAAACTCACGTTTATTGGTGCCGGCAAGATGGCAACGGCATTGGGCGGGGGCTTGATCCAGAACAATGTCTTCGCTGCCGATGCGGTGATGGCGACGGACGTTTCCCCGGAGGCTTGCCGGGCGTTCGAAGCGCGGACGGGTGCCGCCACTGCCGACGACAACAGCGACGCCGTACGCAGCGCCGACACCGTCGTCCTGGCAGTCAAGCCGCAGGTTGCCGAAGCGGTCATGGCGCCGCTCAAAGGGCTGTTTGCCGGCAAGCTGTTTGTCTCGATCGCAGCCGGACTGGCCCTTGAAAAACTATGCGCGTGGAGCGGTTCGGACCGGGTCATCCGCGTCATGCCGAACACGCCGGCCATGGTCGGTAGAGGCGCCGCGGTATTCTCCTGCGCCGCCGGTGTCACCGACGCCGACCGCGAGACGGCCACG
>CAUZRT010000270.1:0-4830 GCA_963582235.1 Lentisphaeria bacterium | reverse complement strand
GCGGGAGTTAGACAACGTGGAAGGGGGAAAGAAGGGAGTGGTGGAATGATGGACCGCTATCGCTCAGGTAGCTATGTGTTTTTGGGATCCCGCAAAAACATTGCGCTTACGTAGTGCCTGCCCGAAAACCCCGCGAGCCGCTGCCCTGCCGCGAATCGGGGAATCGCCGGTTTTCGTTCAGGCACTAACTTAAGGCACATCGACCGCTGGGCCGTAGGGTCGACAGCCGGACTCATCGGGTCAGGAGCGAGCAGAGCGAGTGGTAACGATTTGTCGCCATGGATCGTTATGGTTCACTTGATCGTTCATGTAATCGAAAGCCGGGTGGCGAGTCGTTGATGACGTGAACAATTATGTGAACCATAACGAGACGTCGCTGTCGCGCAAAGCGCCTATGGCGGTCAAGAATGCTCGATGAGCGGGAAGGTGGCCGGCAGGGATGCGGGACTCTGAACTACCGATTCCGCGATCAATAGGCAATACGGAGTACGTATCATGTGCGGAATCGCAGGCATAATGTACAAGGGATCGGACGATCTGTTCAATGTCGGTCAGGCGTTGATTCACATGCTCGACGGATGCCAGCATCGCGGTCAGGATTCGACCGGCGTTGCTGTCTATCGAGAGGAGACCGCGGGCCATCTGCAACTGCGGTTCATCGTCGGTGAGCCGGAGGAAGCCGAAACACAACCGACGATTGCGCGAATTCGGCATGTCCTGGGTGAACACAACGCCACCATTGTCGACGAAGAGCAGATCGGCAACAGTTTTCGTGTAACTGTGCGATTCGAAGGCGACATCCAGAAGTTCGCGTATGCGGTCGAGCATGCGGCAAAGCTGATCTCGATCGGGACAAGCCTTGACATCATCAAAGACGTCGGCACGGCCCACGAAGTCGATGCGCGCTTTCACGTCGGCGAACACCGCGGTACCCACGGCATCGGCCACGTACGCCTGGCAACGGAGTCCGATGTCAAGCCGGAAGCGGCGCACCCGTTCTGGGCGACCGGATTTGCCGATATCGCCATCGTTCACAACGGGCAGATCACAAATTATTGGAAGATGCGGCGTCGCCTGGAGCAGCAGGGGTATGAGTTTCGGACAGACAACGACAGCGAACTGATTGCCGTCTTCCTCGCCGAACAGTTGTCGCGTGGCATTCCATTGAACGATACGCTGCGCAATTCGATTGATGAGCTGGACGGCACCTTTTCTTTCCTGGTTTCAACAAAGGAGGAAATCGGCTATGCCAAGGACCGGCTGGCGGCGAAGCCGATGGTTATGTACGAAAACGACGAGCTGATGGCCATCGCATCGGAAGAAGTATCATTGAATCGCATGTTTCCGGGGCAGACGCTGGATACGCGCGAACCCTTGCCGGGAACCTATAACACATGGTCAAAATCGACTTAGCAAGGACGTCTGTACGCGACGCGAATGAACGCATCCGCGCGGCCGGTGCCGAGGGCGAGGACGTCGAGATTTTCAATCCTGATGCACGCCACCACATTGGGGTCGGCCTGATCCATGATATCAATATCCGCGTTCGCGGATCGGCCGGCTACTTTTGCGCCGGCTTGACGGACGGTCCGCATTTCATTGTCGACGGCAATGTGGGGTGGGCCGTGGCGGACAACATGTACAAGGGCTCGGTCGTCGTCAGCGGTAATGCCTCCGCCATTCCCGGGGTGGCGATTCGCGGTGCGGAAGTGGTGATCAACGGCAATATGGGCTCGCGCGCCGGGCAGGTGATGAAGGCCGGGACGCTCTGCTGCGCGAGCAACGCCAACTTCATGGCCGGCTACATGATGTACGGCGGGCGGATGATCATACTCGGGGACTCCGGCGAACGCCTCGGCGAGGACATGACGGGGGGCGAGATCTTTGTTGGCGGGCGCCTCGAGTCGCTTGGCAGCGACGCCAAAGAGACGGACATCACGGCAGCGGAGATCGGCAGTATCGAGGAGTTCCTGGAACGGTACGAGCTCCGCTGCAGCGGCAGCTGGAAGAAGATCGTCAATGCTGGCGAGCGCCTGCGGTACAAGGGCGTCGAAGAACGGGTGCGGCCGATTCCATATTTCACATTTTCGGGTCGGCATAAGTATTGGAATGAGAAGATTCAGGAGGACATCTACACCAAGTCTCATTCCGGTCGCTATCGGGTCCGTGGCTACGGTGCGGCGCGGCCGCTGCCGCATTTGTCCGATGTGGCCTTCAAGAAGGATCTCGAGCAGATGTCAGCGCCGGAGGACGTCGTTTCCAGGGTCAACCTGCACACTACGATCGGGGACAAACGCGGCGCCAAGCCGCTCGATCTGAGTATGCCGGTCATGATTGCGCCGATGAGTTTCGGGGCCTTGAGCCGGTCGACGAAAGTGGCCATGGCGATCGCTTCGCGGCTGTCCGGTATATCCGAGAACACCGGCGAGGGCGGTGTGATCGATGCGCAGCGTGATGAAGCGGACCAGTTGATCATGCAATGTCTCGCCGGTCGGCTGGGATGGAATATACATGATATGCTGCGCGCCGACTGCCTGGAGATTTACATCTCCCAAGGCGCCAAACCTGGCTTCGGCGGCCAGTTGATGGCGAAGAAGGTTACCCCGGAGATCGCCGCCATCCGTGGCATCCCGGCCGGCATCGACCTGCGGTCCCCGTCCCGGCATCCGGATGTCCTGGGCGCCGACGATCTGGTCATCAAGATCGAGGAATTCCGCGAAGCGACCGGGTACCGGGTTCCCATTAGTCTGAAGATCGGTGCCGGGCGCGTTCGTGACGACATCAAGATTGCTCTCAAAGCGGGGTTTGACTTTATCGAGCTCGACGGGTCCCAGGGCTCGACCGGGGCCGCCAGCGCCGATGTCCTCGAATATGTCGGTATTCCCACCCTCGCCGCCATGCAGGAGGCTTTGGACGGCCTCGAGGAGATTGGCTGTTCCGGGCAGTTGCCGATATCCCTGATGGGGGGTATAAAGGACGGTGTCGATGCCGCCAAAGCCCTGGCCCTGGGAGCCGACTGTACCGCCGTCGGCACGGCCGCCATCATTGCCGGGGGCTGCATTGCCTGCATGCAGTGCCATGTCGGCAGCTGCGTTGTCGGTATAGCGACGCAGGATCCGTCGCATGAAAAGCGCTACAACATGCATGTCGAGGCGATGAATGTGCACCGGTTTTTGGAAGGCATGCGCTGGCAGATCGCATCAATTGTCCACCATCATGGGTACGACGATTTCAAAGAACTCTCTCGCGACGACCTCGTCGCCTTGACGCCGGAGGCGGCCGCGATAACCCGGCTACCGTATGCGCCGGAGCTTTGGCAGCGCGAACGGGAGCGACTGCCGAAAGGATGGGAGTATGAATTCGCCGTCCGCTAACCAACCGGGCAGGTCGTCGGCCATACCGGCCGCGGAACTCAACCTTCAGGTCGAGATTCCCGAAGAGCTGCTGGACCACACCGGCGAGGCCAACTTTGTACCGGCGCCCTGCCAGGTGGCCTGTCCCATCGGTACCGATGCGCCGTCGTATCTGGCCTATATCTGGGAAGGCGATCTCGAAGGCGCTCTCGAGGCCATCACCGCGACCAATCCCCTCAGTTCCATCTGTGGCCGCGTATGCGATGCGCCGTGCGAGCCGGCCTGCCGCCGCACCGACAGTGACGGGCCGATTGCGATCCGGAATCTGAAGCGCTACGTCATGGAGAAGCTTGGCAAGACGTTTCAACTTCCCCCGGTGCCGGTGACGCGAAAAGAGACGGTGGCGATCGTCGGCAGTGGCCCGACAGGGCTGACGGCGGCGCAGGACCTGGCAGAGGCCGGATACGAAGTACACATCTATGAAATGACGGACCGCCTGGGCGGCCTGATCATCTGGGGCATTCCGGCGTTTCGCCTGCCGCAGGAGACCCTTCGTGAGGACATCGATCGCATTCTACATCATTGCCCGGGGATCCAGGTGCACCTGAATTGCGGCCTGGGTATCGACATCAGTTTGGACGAACTCAAAGAGCGCCACGATGCCGTGCTGCTGGCGATCGGCTCGTGGTGGGGCAAGAAAATGGAGATCCCCGGCGAGGATGACAAGCGGGTCATCGACGGCGTCACCTTCTTGCGCCGTGTGAACGGCGGCGAACGTCCGACGTTGCCGGAATCCGTCGTCGTCATCGGCGGCGGCGATGTAGCCATGGACGCCTGTCGCGTCGCCAAGCGCTTGCCAGGATGCAAGGATGTGAAGGTTCTTTATCGGCGCGGCCCCGAAGAGATTCCAGCCCGTCGCGATGAATTGCACGGCGCTATCAAGGAAGGGATCGAATTCGTTCATTTCACACAACCCACCGAAATTTCGGCCGACACCGACGGTTTTATGCTGGGGTGCGTAAAGACAGAACTGGGCGATCCGGAGGCCGACGGTCGCCGCCGCCCGATCCTCATTCCGGGGTCCAAGCACGACATACACTGCGGCATGGTAATCGCTGCAGTCGGTCAAAAAGGGGCTAGTGACGAGTTGACGCAACGCGGCATGATGAAGGATGACAAAATCATCACCGATTGGGACACTATGCGGACGCCGGATTTGAAAGTTTTCGGCGCTGGTGACGGATCGTTCGGGCCGTCGACGCTCGTTAACTCCATTTTCCATGGGCATCGCGGCGCCTACTATGTCAAGGCGTTCCTCGAGGGTCGAGAGAATCCGGTCCCCTATCGCACGCCCTACCGCACGCGCCGCGTTCCGGTGAGCCAGGATCCGGAGTGGGAGATATTTAATCGCCAGGAGCAGGAATTTCACGGTGTTGGCGAGGCCCCTGTCAACTTCCCGGAGATCGAGGCGACCTAC
>CAUZRT010000269.1:0-4849 GCA_963582235.1 Lentisphaeria bacterium | reverse complement strand
ACGGACCGACGTACTCTTCGGTGACACGCTGCCAATCCGGCAAATCCAACCAAATCTGGAAATGATTGGGAGGGGATCGGGGGCAGGCGCGTAGGCCTCGGGGAATTGGAGTTCGGGATCCGGGAGAACGGATGGCGGGGTAGAACGAGGAGCGAAAGGAGGCGGTTGGATTCGTCACTGTCCGGCACAAGCGTCGCCGGACGGACCTTGGAGCAACACCGTTCGCTTAAGCGAACCTTTGCAAGCCCCATAATCGGGCGTAGGTCGCCCGAATCGTCTCCTCGTCCTCGAAAAACCTTTGCCCGGTCAGCACCTCGTGCTTCACCCATCGAGGACGAAGGACGAGGACGATTGGTTGGGTTTGTACAGCAAAATCAGCCTTTAGTAAATAGTATAGCACCTTGCCGGGAGAGCATCCCCGCGAATTCTGAAGACACTCAATCCCGATTCAGCAAGTCCTGGATTCGGGAACTCTCTTCGGCTTTGTCCTCGGCGGATTTTTCCGCGTTGTCAGCCGGCGTTTCATGGTTCGGCTTTTTCGGCTCAATCGCTTCCGACTCCGTCAGTTCAGCGAGGCGGTCCAGATCCGGCTCCTTCTCTGGCACCGATTCCTCGGCTTCCTCCGGTGGGGCGGACGCCGGTTTTTCGGCCGGTCGCGCCAAGACCTCGAGAACCTCCTGCGTTGCTTTCTCCTTTTCTTCCGCCTCGCTCAGGAAGGAAGCGATGGCACCGCTTTCGCGGACACCGGATGTGTCGACGCTTGCTTCCTGTGCGAGGCGGACCACATCCATAAAGAAACTCTCGAGGTTTATGGTCGGATGATCGACGGTGTAAGACTCGGGCCCGGCTGCTTCGTTGAGGATGGCCATCACGCGCTCGAGGACGTCTGCAGAAAGCGTCGGCGTGGTGATGCGCGTCTTGTCTTCGACCGTGAGGAGATCGCTGAGTCGGCCTTCCGCCCGGATTCGGCCGCCGTACATGACCATGACGCGATCGCAGACATCCTCGACATCGGCGAGCAGGTGGCTGCAGAGAATAACCGTCTTTTTGCGGCGGGCCAACTCGCGAATCAGATTCTTGACGTCATTGCAGCCGATCGGGTCCAGGCCCGAAGTTGGTTCATCGAGGATGAGAAGGTCAGGATCGTTGATCAGCGACTGGGCCAGGCCGATACGACGCGCCATTCCCTTGGAAAACTCACCGACCGGCCGGTCGGTCGAGTGGCCGAGACCGACCATCTCGAGAAGCTTCTGTGTCCGACGATCCCGTTCCTTCCGACGTTGGTTAAAGAGGGCACCGAAGAAATCCAATGTCTCCGCCGCTGTCAGATACTTATACAGATACGTTTCCTCGGGCAGGTAGCCGATTCGGGATTTGGTTCGCACGTCGTTGGGCGCTTTGTCGAAAACGGTGAGTTTTCCCGACGTCGGGTACAGGAGGCCGAGGAACATCTTCACCGTGGTCGATTTACCCGAACCATTCGGCCCGAGAAGCCCGATGACTTCGCCCTGGCGGATTTCAAAGTCAACACCGTTGACGGCCACGGCCTTCGGCCGATTCCAGAAATCCTTGAAGATCTTCTTGAGGCCGACGGCTTCGACAATGACGTTGTTTTCGCTTGCGCTCATTAATACGTTTCACGCCTCACGTTGTTCCGCCACAGGCGGGTCAGTCCGTCACGCCACGTCTCACGTCTCCAGTGACTCACCGAAGCGGACCAGTCGCGCGCTATTGAAGACGACAACGAGCGTCCCGAATATATGAATGAATGCAGCAAGAAACGCCTTGAAGACGGACGGTTCAAACTTGATCGCGTTGGCTATGGTATCTAACAAATCATTGCCGAAGATGAAAAACATTAGGCCGCCGACGATGATCAGCCCGCCGAAAAGCAGGTTTTGATTCATCACCGTGCGCGTCTTTCGCGAAAGTGAGATCAGAAACGGGACGCGCCGCAGATCGTTGTTCATCAATGCGATCGACGCGCTGTTGACGGCGACATCGCTACCGATCGCGCCCATGGCAATACCGATGTTGCCGGCGGCCAGGGCCGGTGCATCGTTGATGCCGTCGCCGACCACGGCAACCACGTACCCGGCCGCCTTCAATTCCTCGACAAATTCGACTTTCTGTTCCGGCAGACATTCGGCCCGCACATCGCCAATGCCGAGATTGCTGGCGACGGTTTGCGCCACCTTGTCGTTGTCGCCGGTAACCATACAGCATTTGTCGACGCCTAGCTCATTGAGCTCGTCGATGGTTTCTCTGGCGCCGTTGCGGGTCGCGTCGCGCAGGCCCATCCAGCCAAGGACGTTCTGGTTCTTTGCCACGAAAACGATACTCATGCCGGTGAATTCATCCGAGTCGTCGAAAGCATCGGCGTAGGCCGAGACATCCAGACCGGATTCCTTGAACCAGCTTTCCCGTCCGACACGATACTCGCTGCCGTTGACCTTGGCGATCACACCCTTACCGGTAACCTCCGTAAATTCGCTCGGGGGCGTCCACGACACGTTGGCTTCCTCAGCCAGGCGCCGCGTGGCATTGGCGGCGGGATGATTGCTCTGCGATTCCGCGCAGACCGCAACTTCGAGCAGTTCGGACAAATCGACGCCGACCCCGGGGCTTAGCCGCGCCACTTCGAGGTTGCCTTCGGTCAGCGTACCGGTCTTGTCGAAGACAACGGCCCGGATCTGTGACGCTGCTTCGATATGCGCCACATTCTTGATCAGCACACCCAGGCGGGCTGCAGAGGCGATGGCTGCAATGGCGGCCGACGGCGTCGCCACAATAACCGCACATGGGCAGGCGATGACGAGCACCAGCACGACCCGCAGAATATCATTGGGATTGAAGAACCAGACGATGGCTGCGATCATGAGAATGGTCGGCGTGTAATAGTACACATACCGGTCGACCAGACGCATGATCGGCAGGCGTGTCTTCTCCGCCGCGGCGATCAGATCCCGGACCTTTCCAAGTGTGGTATCTTTACCGATGCCGGTAACCTTGACGTCGACCATACCTGTGAGGTTTTCCGTGCCGGCGAAGATGTCGTCGTCCTGGTGCTTGACAACGGGCAGCGATTCACCGGTAATTGATGCCTGATTCACTTCGCTGCTGCCGTTGGTCACGGCGCCGTCGGCCGGAAAGTTTTCGCCCGGCCGCACGCGGATCACATCGCCGACCGCCAGTTCGAAGGCCGGGATTTCCTCCTCTTCATCCGTGCCCGCCCGGAGCCGGCGGGCGACGTTGGGTGTCAGCTTGATCAGTTCTTCAATCGACGTTTTCGCACCGATGGCCGTCTTCTCTTCGATCGTAATGGCAAGCAACATGAAAAAGGCGATAATGCCCGCCTCCTGGTAGTAGCCCATGACAAACGCCGCCATCAGCGCCAGGGCCACAAGTTCGTTCATGTAGATCTTGCCGCGGAGAACGTCTTTGACAGCGGACACCATGATCGGCGCTGCCAGGATAATAGCGCCGATCACGGCGCTCAAGGTGCCGGCGAAACTGTCCTCCTTATAGAAGAACCATTGTGCCAACGCCGAATTCAGGATGAGAACACCGCCGACGATGGCGGTCATCAGATTGACCTTGGCATTGCCGTGATCATGATCATGGTCATGATCTAAATGCTCGGCGTGCCTGGACTCGAGAATCTCTGTCAAGCTTTGCGGTTGCATAGGTATTCGATTTCAGCGATTAGAATTTACGGCGCCTCCGGAATCTTCGGCGTCTTCGGTTTCGGATTTATATGAATGCGAATTTCCTGTTTGTCCGAGTCGGCCGTATGGAAAACGTATTTGACCTTCGCTGTCGACATGATCTCGGCAATAGCGTCCAAATACAGCGTCAACAGCATTGTCTCCGGTGCCTCCCGGTACTTCGGGAGGATCTTTTGAAAATAGTCGACGTCGGCCTTGATCCGCGTCACAATCTGACTCCGATAGACCTCGCCGTCCGCCTTGATGGCGGCGGCCTGGCCCTTGGCCTCGCGAACCACCTGATTCTTGTACGTCTCGGCGTCCTTGACCGCTTTATCCCGGATATTGACCGCCTCATGAATGCCTTGGAAGGCCAGTAGGGATGTTTGCGGCGGATTAGCATCCAAATAGCTGGTGTGTCGCGCCTCGACACCAATCCCATGTCGGCGGACGGCGCGTTTGACGCCGTCCAGTATGCGGTTGCGAAGATCCGTCGACTCGCCATAGAGCGACGCGTCGATGGGTGTCGCTGCCGTTTCCTTGAGAATTACATTTTCAAATAGCTTTTGAATGACATCATCGGGATCTTGGTAGTTCTTGTAGTAGGCGATCGGGTCCGAGATGAAGTAAGTCAAGCGCCATTTCGCATGCAGAATATTGGCATCGCCGGTGATGAGATATCCGTCCGTGCCGGTGATCAGGGGCGCTGCCGTGTCACTGAGATTCGTTTGCTGTGGTTGGATGGCGCCAAGGTTTGTTTGGTTGTACCAGAATTGATCGGTGTCGACCTCACGTGATTCTTTTACGGGAATTCGGATCACACGGTCGATCGGCTTCGGCCATGCCCAGTGCCACTTCCCGCTTGTCCGCACCTGCTCTTCACGTGTATCGCCGACAATGCCTCCGAAGCGCAACACCAGTGCTTTTTCGTCCGGCGCGACCACAAACGGCCCGGAAAAAATGTAAATAACCAGCAGCAGGAAAATGATCGTACGCAGACAGAAAAAGGCCAACCGCAGTGTTTTTACTAGAGACTGCGCGCCCTTGCTGCTGTCACCGAAGCTCGGGTGTCGGTTTGGATCCGGGTTGGTTGTCGCCATGATATTTTTCCTGACCGGATTGAATGGGATTCAGTGATCCGA
>CAUZRT010000268.1:0-4880 GCA_963582235.1 Lentisphaeria bacterium | reverse complement strand
CCGGGAGGGATTGGCAGGTTTGCCGAAGCGAATGACATTCGCCCGGTCGATCACCTTGTCAGACAAGGTCTGCGTTGTTTCATCCTCGTTCATGGTACCGACGAACAACACATTGCTGCCGACGAACAGACGAACGTTCTTCTCGCCCGGTGCGTTGGCGCCCGAGTCGATTTCAATCTCGGCGTTGCGCCGTTCCGCCGCATCATCGGCCCGCTCAGGATTGACGTTTCGTCGCGTTTCGAGCTTGCTCAAGAGATCGCTGAAGTAATATTCGACACGGGCTAGGTTCATTTCGTCAAGCAATATAAGAACCATGCCGTCCTGAATCTTGCTCTGTTCGGTGCCGTTCTCTGTGGCGTTGTTATGACGGTCCATCTGCCAGAGGACCCGGGACAGTTCCGTGGCCTTGTAACGATTCTCCACATAATTGTAGAATCCGAAGATATCCTGTGGACCATCCCAGCGCGGTTGCACGGAGATCTGGAGAAAATGTATGCCCATGAAGCGGGCATAGAGATTGGGGAGCAAGCTCTTCCCGGTACCGGAAATGCCGGCCAGTACGACAAGGGGAGAGATGTCGGCGATCTTGAGGCTGGAATGAAAGGCCCTGATGGCGCGATCATGAAAGACCAGGCCGGCGTCGTCGAGTTTGCGGGCAAAGTCGCCGAGGACCTGCAATTCCTCACGAACGGGGAGGGGCTCGGTATCACCGTTCAGGGAAAAGTAGGGTCGATACAGATCCTGCAGCCGTGTGTCCGCATCGGGCTGTAGCAGGTTGGTGACGCGATCTGTCTGGCCCAGGAGGTTTGCATGGAGTTGCTTTTCGGCGTCGACCTGGGCACGCAGATGGTCGAGTTCACCGCTGCTGACGGCGAGCACGGCTTTCACTTCGTGGAGCTCATTGCTATGGCCTTCGAGCCGTTCGACGTTGTCGCGGAGTTCCCGGCATTGCTTTGCCAGTGATTCCGATTCGGCGCGAAGAGTTTCATTGCTAATGTCGAGCTTGTTCTTCTCTTTGGTCAGCCGTTCGATGCGGTCTTCGGCGGACGTCAGTTTGATGTTCAGATCGGTCAGTTCAGACTTGATTATTTCAACCTGATGCCGGCCGGCTTCGAGGTTGCGTTGTTCGGTTTCCAGGTGCTGGCGTGTCTCACTCAACTTGTGCCGGGCTTCGTCGTCTTCCTGTCTGGCGGCGGTCAGGTTCTGCTCGGTCCGGCTGGCTTCGCGGATATTGTCCTCGATTTCAGATGCCTTCTGTTTGTTGATCTGGAGAAACTCCTTGAGCTGGTCCGCTTCGGCAATGACGCGATTGGCTTCGGCCTTGCGGTGGTCCTGCTCAGCGAGCGTCGCGGTCAATTCCTTACGCTCGGCCTCCAGCCGCTGCAGCTGGCCGCGCAGGACCTTTGTCCTGGCCGTGAGGTCTTCATGCGCCACCGCTGCCGGCAGTTGCCGGACACGGCCGGTGTAAACAAGGAATACGGCAACCGTGGCGATGAACGCGATGACGGTCAGGATAATGCCGCAAAAAAAGAAAGTAATGGGTGTCATTTAAGCTGATCGCGTTTTTCTCTGAGGTAAGCAATTTCGTTTTTGAGCGAATCGGCCAACCGATCTTGCTCCACCAATTGGTCGTTCACGTTTGTTAATCGCAAGTCCAGCCGTTTTTTTCGGTTAGCGACGGCGTCGTGGGCTTTTTTGACATTAGATAGGTTTTTGGTCCAGGTGGCGATGGTGTCGTCGTGAATTTTCTTATAGAAGGCAACGGCTTTCTGCGTCGTTTCGAGCTCATCTTCGGCCTCCTTCTTGCGGATCGTGAGGGCCGCGATCTCCTCGCTAACTTTGCCGGCGTTGCCGATTTTTCTTTTGGCCAGGAGAAGTTTGTCTTGTTCGGTGGCCAAGTTGGCCTCGGCTTGCCTAATGTTGGCCCGCGTCGATTCCAACCGCTTCCGGTACTGCTGGGTCTCCGCCTTCAGTTTGTTAAGTATGGCGTTTTGCGCTGCCAGTTCTTTCTCTACGTTTTGTGCCTCCTGATCGGAGTACTGCGTCAGTGCGTGCGCTAGTTCATCCAGCTCTGCGATTCTCTCCAGTACGGTGTCGTCCGATTCCACCTCCCGCTGACGTTCAAGGTCCTTGATTTTTTCCGTCAGAGTGGCGAGTATTTTCTTCTCCTGCGTCGTACGCTCGATCGCCGCATCGCGCCCGGCGACGGCTAGGTTGTGGTCAAGCAATGCCGTGGTCAGATTTTCCTGTGCATCCTGCACCTGGCTGTTGGCGGCAGCCAACCGTTCGTCGATGGAATTGAGTTCGTCCTGTACACTCTTCAGTCGCATTTCCGCAGCGCTGAGAGCACGGGTCTGTTGTTCCAGCCGGGTCCGAGCCTCGGTCAAACGTTGTTCGATCTCGACCTTTTCCGATTCTGCCTTCGCCCGCCGGTCCTTGATGGTGTCCTCGAGTTCGGCTGTAAACTGCTGATTCTGGGTGATAATGGACGCTTGATTCATAATCAACTGTGCCTGTCCTTCCTTGGTTGCCTCCCAGCTTTCGCGTTCCCTCTCGTATGGAAGTACGACCCATGCAATCATAACCTGACCGGCGATGAACAGAATAAGGATCACCACCATCAGAATGCCGACGGGGAGCATTACTGTCCGTACGCCGTCCGCGGCTTCGTCAATCACAGCGTTCTTGGTTTTGCCGTTTGTGGCATCCATGGGATGGGGGACTTGAGACTGGGGATTGAAGACTTGAAATTGTATATTGGAAATTTGGAAAAGGTTGGTGGGGTCCGCAAGCGTACTTGGTACTATCGTCGCAACTGAATGAAAATTGCCCTGCGATTCATCTCGGAGGCGCAACGTGAACGAAAGTGTCCCAACCGTTTCAATGGTTTCCCGACGTCTGCAACGGGAGACAACCGGTGAGTAATGAAAACTGCTGACACGGTTGCTAAGCTTCGCCCGTATCATACACCCCGCTATAAATCGCGGGGCTAACGACATCCAGTTCGATGCTGAACAGGTATATTGGGTGGTTGGGTGCAATGGAGAAAATGCGGCCGTGCCGAATCACCCAATCGCCCGTTTCCCCCAAAATCCAATTTCGAAGCGAAACCAAGTTTAATTTACAACACAGAGAGTGCGTGTTCAAATCGGCTGATCAGATCGTCGGCGGGCTCGAGTCCGACTGAGACGCGGACAAGATGGCGGGAGACGCCATTGCCCTCGGCGAACTCGAGCTCGTTGTAATGGGCAAGAATTGTGTAGGGACAGGCCAATGAGAAGTTGGTACCGAGGCTCGGACCCTTGTTGATCTCGAGGGTATTGAAGAAACGGGGGGCATGGTCTTCGGGCCGGGCAAAGGTCAAGGAAAAGAGACCGCCGTAGCCGCCGTCCCGCCGGCGAAAGGCGTCATAGAATTCGCGGGTCTGAAACCTGGGATAATAGACCTTGGCGACCGACGGGTGATCCACGAGGAAATTGCACACCGATTCGGCTGTGGTGTTGACGCGCCGGACCCGTTCGCAAAAGTCTCGGGAGTTGCCTTCGAGACAGATCGCATCTTCGCCGTACAGATTATCTTCGAATTCCTGCGCGAAGCCGGCGGCCAGATCATCGTAGAAAGGACCCTTGGAATTGAGTACGGCCGAGCCGCCCATAACGTCACCCACACCTGAGAAGTTTTTCGTCAGGCTGCTGGCCAAAATATCGGCGGGCGGCATGAGATCGACGTTGACGAATGTGGCGATGGTGTCGTCGACAACAAGGGGAAACCGGTGTTTCGCCGCGAGTTCGGCGAGCCGGTGAAGGTCCGGAGACCGCAGGGTCGGGTTGCCCGGAAACTCGCAGTAGAGACCAGCAATGGCGTCGCGGCTCAACAGCTCCTCGAGTGCCGCCAAATCCACTGCATCGCCTTTGGGATAGAAATGGACACCGGCCCCGAATTTCTCCTGGATCTTCAAGATATCGACATACGGGAAGCCGAATTGCACGGTACGCCGGCCCGGCGTCAACCGCTGCAGAACGCGATGGGCCATGAAGATGGCAGTCATACCGGTGGCAAATAGGAAGACGTTATCCGTTGTCTCGCCGGACAGATCGGCGATCCGCGAACGCAGCTCGACTTTAGCTTCGTTGCCGGCCGGGCCACGGCGACCTTCCAACGTCGCCTGTGCGAGCCGGGATGACACGCCCTCACCCGTGTGTTGCCAGAAATGGCGGGCCCGTTCATGGTAAGCATCGGGAAGTATGACGGCACAGACCCCGTTGACATCGAGCTCATGGATGTGTTGTACGGAACGGAGATCAGGAGCCACAAAATTCAGGCAGCGTTCGCCGGCGCCCGGCGATGGGAATGCCATGCAGAATTCGCCGGTCGCGGCGAAGCGTGTCGCGCATTCGTCATGGAGGCCTTGTGTCACCGGATGGATGACAAAGCGCGGATACCCGGCCTTCAACGCTTCGACAACGCGGGGTTCGCCTTCTTCATACCCGACGTTGTCCTGCCACATGGGCAGACACGCGGACGTCGCGTGTACCGAATCCGGGATGGCCGCTCCGAGGTGCTCAGGCCAGCACAATGGTTTTTTCAACAGGTCGCGCATTTGGCGGAATGGTTGGTGGTGAATGGATCTGGTGTGTGGGGGTTAACGCGGCGTCCGAGAAAGTAGTTTGGATTACCGGGCATGACAAACGCCGCGTTGCGAAAACACCTCCGGCGCGCTAGGTTCAGACATTGCAAACGTTGCTTTCGTAATACCCACTAAACTAGTGATTAAAAGGCCGGTTCACGGCAATTGCCCAAACGGGACTTACGTCTTCACTGCTGTCTTTACGCCTATGAGTTGGACTGGGAGCTCCGTTTCGCCAGGCCCGACGACCACC
>CAUZRT010000267.1:0-4918 GCA_963582235.1 Lentisphaeria bacterium | reverse complement strand
AGACCAAGGCCGACGGGCGCGTCGGCTTTGCACTTGCGAGTCCCGCCGATGCTGACGGCTATCGCTGGCACGAGCAACTGTCAAGAAAACAGGCGACCTTGATTCACACAGCTATCCGCGCCGTGGCAGCCGGCGATCCAAAAGTGAACGTACCGATCGAAGTGACAGGACGGCTGCGCATCGAGGGAATGAATGGCGGCGGCGGCATTGTTGCGATCACTCGGACCGGCGGACCGGTAATGATCCCATTGCTGATTATGGCCGCGCTTGCCACCGTCCTGGTCGTTGCGCGCCTGTGCGGAAGGCGACATCGAAGCTGCGCGTTCCCAATGTCTCGATACCGGTGGTGTTGTGGCGCGCACGCTTGGTGCATGCATCGCCCGCTGCGGCGAGGGCGCCCAGGCAATGGAGGACGGTATCGAGGAACAGATGCTGCACGAACTGCCACGGCTGCAACGGTTTCTCGGCGGCATTGCTGTAATCGGCACCGTCGCGCCGCTGGTGGGTCTGCTAGGTACGATCACCGGAATCATAAAGACGTTTGCCGTCATCCGCATTCATCAGGATCCCAGCTCTTCGTTGCTGGCCGGCGGTATATCCGAGGCGTTGATCACGACGGCAGCGGGGCTGATCATTGCTATTCCGGTTCTCTTGCTACACAGCCTGCTGAGCGGTCAGGTCGAACGAATCATCAGCGACACCGAGGAGTACGCCGCCAGACTTCTGAACACCCTCAACCGGCATAACCGCGCCACAGGCGGGGACGAAAAATCATGATCGAGTTATTCTATCACGGCGGCTGGCTGCTCGCCGCCATCGTTGCCCTATCCATCGGCGGCTGGACGCTGGCGGTGGGGAAATGGCTGGAATTGCGGGAGACTCTGGCCGAAGGTGCCCGGCGCGCGGACACGGTGATCCGGCACGTGCGCGCCCGGGAGGTTGAACGGGCCATGGCCGTCTGTCGTGATCATGCGAATGCTTTCAGCCGCATGATTATGGCGAGCATCTGCATGGATGAGACCGATCCGAAAATTTTCGCCCGGCGTATCCGGCCGCTGCTGAATGCCGAGGCCGCCGGAATGCGGCGCCATCTGCCACTGATCGGCACGGCCGCCGCCATCCTTCCATTGCTCGGACTGCTCGGTACCGTAGTCGGCATTGTCCGTATGTTCGCGGCCATCACCGAATACGGGTCGATGGATCTTTACTTTGTTGCCGACGGCATCTCGCATGCACTGGTCACGACGCAGGCCGGACTGGCCATGGGGATGCCGCTGGTGCTGTGCCACGGTTGGCTCGGTCTGCGAGCGCAATGCTGTATCGACACGATGACTCAGTACAGCAAGGAAGTACAAGTCTCATGTTTAACTCTGTTCGACAACGACGAAGACCTGAGGATGCGTCTGCCCGCGTCAACATTGCGCCTCTGATCGATTTAACGTTTATTCTCCTGATCTTCTTTGTCGTCACTGCCACCTTCGTACAGGAAACCGGCATCCGTGTGGACCGGCCACGGGCGGTGCATTCGGCTCCCCTCGACGGGCGCAGCATGCGCGTCAGTATCAGCGCCGGGGGCGCCATCTATCATCGGGGCGAGCCCGTGGCCTTGAACCAACTGAAAGGCCGCATTCGCACGCACGTTTCGGATTCCCCGGGCGCCGCTTTGATTATCATTCCCGACGCCCGAACTCGGGCCGATCGATTGGTGGCGGTCATGGACACAGCTAAATTGGCGGGTATCGAAAGCATCGCGATCGCTACACGCGCGAAAGACATGGGCGTGAACAATTATCGGGACTGAAGCATCGATGTTCAAACCAAGGACAGTTGTAATCAACGTTGCCGTGGCCGTCGCCATGAACGCAGCGATCCTTGTGGCCTTGGCGGCGCTCAACCGCGTCGCCGTGGAAGCAGGTGTGGAGGAACGCCCGCAAACAATGGTATTGCAGGTGTTGGAGACGTCGCGGTCCCTCCTGGAACCCTGGGCGGATCCGGCACCCGCGGCGGAGCCGGAAATCGTTAGGATCCCGTTGCCGAGGATGCTACCATTGGCCATCGAACCTCGAGAGTTTGTCCTGCCGGAACCGGTGCTGAATCTTGCATTGCCCGAGTTTTTGCCGCTCGTCATTGTCAACGAACCCGTCATCGAAATGCCGAACACAGCCGACAACGAGCCGCCCCCCGAAACCAACGAACGTCCCGCGCGCGCCCCACCGGCGCTCGGCGGGCCACCGGTCGAACGCCTTCGCCGGCCCACAGAAGCGGACGCCGGTTGGCCTGCCGTCGATGATCGATCCATTGCCGAGGGTGAACACCTGCGAGCCGATCGCATCACCGATCCGCCCAGGGAACTGGCCAATCCACACCCGCGTTATCCACACGCGGCACTGAAGCGCGGCTTGGAAGGAAGCGTTACCGTAAAGTTTCTGATAGACCCCGCGGGCACGGTCGATCAACTCGAAGTGCTCAAACGTCGCGGCTATGGCGGCTTTCCGAAGGCGGTACTCAAGGTATTGCCGAAGTGGCACTTTACGCCGCCGCGACACCAGGGCCGGCCGGTGAGCGTCTGGGCAGTCAAGACCGTTGAATTTCGGATGTCGAAGTGAAGGATTGCGTAATGCTTCCGGCGTACCGGTTGCGGTCTGCGCAAAAAGCGAACAATCGTCGCCGCGGAGATAGGCGCTTAGCGGGCAACCAAGACCAACTACTTGGTCTTAGAGTGTGTAATATTCTTAAATTACAGTAGTAACGCGGCACATCCAACATCCAACATCTAACATCTAACGTCCAACATTCCCGCTCACTGAGCCGAACCCAATATCGGGGGTCGAATGGCGCTGGACTTGGATGTTGGAGGTTATGATGTTGGATGTTCAACTTAGATGCCTTTGAATACATGGGGCTGGAAAATATTTCGCGGACCGATCGCGGGCTGGGTGTTCCTGGCCTCCGGGCTGGCCGGTTATGAGGCCGAGTATAACCAGGCTATCGAGCACTATACGGGCAAGCGGTACGACGAAGCGGCGAGGTTGCTGCAGGGTGTGGTTGAGGAGAACCCTGATCTCGCCGAGGCGTATCGCATGCTCGGCCACTGCCATGCTCAGCTCGGGCGCACAGATAGGGCACGCGCGGCTTTCATCGCGGCACTGGCGCATGGACGTGTCAGCGCGGACATGCTGGGCCGGCTCGCCGAAATCGAGCGGGACGCCGACCGGCATGTTGCGGCGGTGAACTTGCTGCGCCAGGCAGCGCCGCTCGGGGGCGCGGACAACAAGGAGATCGGTGTTGTTCTGGCGCAAGCCCTGGTTCGCATTGGTGCAACGGCTGAGGCCGAGGCGATCTACCTCGAGCTCCGGAACGCCGCTCCGGCCGACAGCCGTGTTGCCCTGCGTCTGGGGAATCTGTACCGGCATCAGGATCGTCATGCCGACGCGTTGACGATGCTGCTGACGGCGTACTACCTTGGCAATGAGACGCCGGCGCTGCCGAGTCTCATTGCAGAGTTGTACGCCGCCATGGCCGACCCCGAGGAGGCGGTCGCCTGGTACGCGGTCGTCATCGACACCGATAAAACGGAAAACGTACGGGCGGCGCTGCGCCGAGCCCACCTGTACGTCGAGTCAGATGACTTCGATCAGGCCGAGCGGTTGCTCCAATCCATTGGCGACAGTGACGATTCCGATGCGCGGGGCGACGCCCATGCGCTTCTGGCAAGACTCGAGCTCAACCGAGGAAACATTGACAGGGCCGCCAATTATTGGCGACAGGCCGTTGACGCGGGTTTCCAGGACGATCACATGTCGCGAGCGCTGGGGACGCTCTTTTTCAATGAGGGTGACTATGCCGCCGCCGCATCCTGTCTGGCATCCATTCCTGCCGGTTCCGCAGATCCGCGGCTTCTGTACGCTGCGATGACAAGTTTGATGGAGACCGGCCGCAAGACCGAGGTATGGCCGCGGCTACGCTCCTATGTCGCGGCGTACGGGATGGACGAGTATGCCGCCGAAGTCGTGGATCGCCTGACCGAGTGACGGTGGGACGGGGCGGGCGTCAGTCCTTGACAACCAGCACTTTTTGGCGGTCGGGCTTGACGTGAAGTTGCTGGCGAAGGGCGGCGGGAAATTCGGAATCGACGTTGACCGCCAATTCCGTTGTCGTGCCATTGGTGCCGACGTCGAGGATCAACTCTTTGTAGTGCCCGCAGAAATTGATGCGGTCGATGGCGCCCGTGATACTCGTATTGTCGGCCTCGGGAATGACATCGATGTGCTCCGGACGAATCGAGACCATGAGGCGTTCGCCGCCCTCATGACCGTGCTCCGCCTCGATGAAACCGAACTCGGTGTGATAGCCTGCGTCCACCGGTTGCGCGGCGATCAGATTTGTCTTACCGAAGAACTGGGCAACGTAGGTGTTCTGCGGTTTCGCATAGATCTCAAAGGGCGTGCCGACCTGCTGCAACCGGCCCGCACGCAGGATGGCGACACGATCGGCTACACTCAGCGCCTCCTCTGTGTCATGGGTGACCCACATGGCCGCCGTGCCGGCATGTCGCAGAATGCCGCTTACCTCCTCACGCATCTGCTTCCTCAGAAATTGATCCATGCCGCTGAACGGCTCGTCCATCAGCAGAAATCCCGGACGCGGCGCCAGGGCACGCGCCAAGGCCACCCGCTGACGCTCGCCACCGGACAATTCATGCGGGTACCGATGCTCGTGGCCGTCCAGACCGATCAAGTCGAGCAGTTCTTGCACCCGCGGACCCCGTTCCCGTCTGCGGAGACGTCCCAGCCCAAAGGCGATATTGCGTTCGACGGTCAGGTGCGGAAACAGTGCATGCTCCTGGAACACCATACCGACACCGCGCCGTTCCGGTGGCATGAAGACAGCGTCATCGACGACCGTCCGTTCGCCAATG
>CAUZRT010000266.1:0-4933 GCA_963582235.1 Lentisphaeria bacterium | reverse complement strand
CATGGCCAGAATATTGGCACTGGCGGCGAGCCAGGAGGCGATAAAGGCACCGATAAAGGTGATGATAATCAGTGCCTTCAAGGCCGGAAATACGACAAACAGGATCTTATCGATGAAGGTGGCACCGTCGATGTCGGCGGCCTCGTAGAGCTCTTCCGGCACACCTTTCAGCGCCGCCAGATAGATGAGGCAGCCCGGTCCCATGCCCGCCCAAACGACCGGCAGCACACAGCAGAGCATGGCCGTATCGGGATTCGACAACCAACGGAAGGGTTCGGCGTGGCCCATGAACAGGGTCTTAAAAATCGGCACCCCCTCCTGGACGAGAATCGGTTGGGCCAGGGAAAAGCAGGTGTACAAAAGAATGAGGCCGGCGCCGATGAAGACAGTGGCAAGGCCGCGCCGCTGATGCTGAAACAGCCTCGAGGCGAAGAACCAGGTGCCCAGAAACAGCAGCGCGCCGACGACCAAATAGCCAATGGCGGGTATTTTCATCACCAGATAATTCAGGACGCCATGTTCTGACGGCTCATAGAATAGACGCCACAGGTAGATCACCACCAACCCTGAAATCATCGCCGGAAGATAAAACAGGGTGCGGAAAATAATCGTGCACCGCGGTACCTCCTGCAGAAGGATGGCGAGAATAATGGGCGGCAGAAAGGTCAGTGAAA
Organism: Lentisphaeria bacterium; assembly: GCA_963582235.1. Lineage (GTDB taxonomy): Bacteria > Verrucomicrobiota > Lentisphaeria > JABSQK01 > CAJWLW01 > CAUZRT01. The sequence continues at coordinate 4,259 of CAUZRT010000266.1, read as the reverse complement.
TGATCAGTACACTGTAGCGCACAGCGTTCCACACCGACGCCCACCATGATTTATCCCACAGGATGTTAGCGAAATTATCCAACCATACCATTTCCGATTCACCGACGATCTGGTAGTCCTGGAACGCCATGACTGATCCCAGCAACAGCGGGACATACTGCCAGACCAGGACCAGTAGGAGGGCGGGCACCAGAAACATATAGCCAATTTTATATTTGCGGAATCCCCACCCCACCGATGGTTCCACGCCTTCGATGGTCTCCGGCTTGAAGGTACTGACGACATTGCGATAGGTGAAGGTGAAACCAATGACAATGGCGATCAGCATCAGTGCCGCCGTCGACCGGCGTTGCAATTTCTGTTTCGGGGTGAGAATGCCAAGCATTTTCTGATTGGTTGCCGTCGCCGCTGTCTTGAGGAGCCCCTGCAGGAATTTTAGCCGCTCCTCACGGTCCTTCGGTAGCTTTCCCTTGAGCCCCAACTGTACGGCGGTTTCCAGCGGGCCGCCCATCATCACATAGACCTGTTGACAATTGCGCCCATACGGTTCCGGCCGGCCGCTCTCCATGGCAATTTCAAAGGTCTCCTTCCAACCTTTCGGCGCCAGACGAATGATATCCTGGTAGCCGAACATCTCCAGGTAATCCGGATTGACAAAGCGGCCGTAGCCGCCTTCCACCAAGATCTTGGTCTTGATGCGCATGGCGTCTTCGGAGTCGTAGAATTTCATGTACTCCCAGGCTGCATCCCGGACGACCGGGTCGTCGATACCGGAGAACAGTCCCATCATGGCGCTGTTCAACTCGCCGCCGCGGATACCTGATGGACCAAGCGGGACCGGTACCAGCCCGACGATTTCCGGATTGACATGCGAGAACAACTGGGCAAAGATATACTCGAAGTACATGCCGATTTGGCCTTCGTCCCGTTTGCTCCAGACATCCGCTTCCTTGTACGCATATCCGTACCGTTTGACACCGCTATTATCGATCCACGGTTCGGTGCAGAGCCGGGTATAAAAATCCAGGGCCACTGCCGCCTCCGGTGAATCGAAGGCGGCACGCCATTCATCCGTTGCCTCGTTATAGACGATAGCGCTGCCGCCGGCCGACCAGAGGAAGGTCGCCCAGTACCACGCTTCACTGGGGCCCCGTCCGAGCTGCAGCCCGTACTCGCCTTTCGCGGGGTCCGTCAGGCGCTTGCATTTGTCAATAAAATCATCCCAAGTCCAATCGTTGGTCGGAAAAGGAATGCCTTTCTCTTCGAATAGATCTTTGCGATAAACCACAACCTTGCCCGCCGTGCCGCCATAGGGTATGGCCCATACATGCACATCCCCTGAAGGACCCTCGCGTTTGATCACCGGCCAGATCAGTTTATGGATACGAAAGTTCTGTTCCTGGGGCGTCATGCCCGCGAGGTATTGATCTTCTTCTCTATCTAGAGGATAGAGAAATCCTTGCTGGATATAGGTATCGGATTGGCGGAAATTGACATAAATAACGTCCGGCGACATGCCGCCGGCAATCGCCATCAACGGCCCCGAATCCCCGCCCATTTTTTCGATGGTGATGCCTGAAAATTGCTCCAGGTCGATCTCGATGTGGTCCCAATTGTGTTTGCCGTAACGGTCCGGATCGGCCTTGTATTTATCACGGTAGCGCTCCGCAAATATCTTGGGAAATCGACGGATAAATTCTTTGACCGTGGCCACTGCGGCACGGATATTGGTCTCTGTATTGGTGGGGTCCGGCAGGCTGAATAGTTTGACGTGGATAATCGTTTTGCCGTCTTTGTCCTCCACATAGCCGCCGGTCCAGGCGTCCGGGCACAGCAGCACCAGGAAAAGCGCATGAGAAACAAGCCAGGTAAGGCAATGACGGTCGCGATTCATTGGAAAAAGTACTTAGTGGCTTTGCCGGCCGGACTCGCCACTTCTTTTCTCACTTTTAATCTCATTTTTAGTTTCCACTTTCCCGATCGTTTTTTCGGCCGCTCGAGCATAATAAAGTGAGATTAAAAGTGAGATTGATTACCAAGCCACCCTATTTCTATGGGATGACTATGATCTGAAATCTGAAATCTTCTCAGGCAACGGTGGCACCGGCGATACTGCCGATGTTAATATTAAGCTCCTCTTTGCCGGCAATCCGGTAGATGCGGCCGTCCTTGATCCAGACGACGGTATCGGGGGTCGACAGCATCTTCATGTCGTGGGGTGGCGCCGAAATAATCAATATGGCAATTATAGCCACAGAGAGGATGTTTACGACCGGATCGCTGACCAAAAACAAGCGATTGGCCAGTAAAACTTTCGATGCTCCTGTAATCCTTAAGGAAAATAAAGATGCGTCATGGCGAAAAAGAGATGTGCTCGAGCCAATGCTGAATCGCCAGCCCTGTCGCCACTCGTAACGCCGGCCACCGCAAGCCCCGCCGTATCCGGGCGCAGCCGCATCGCCCTGTTGGCACTGCCGGTTGTTGCTGCGTTCGCCGTCTTCCTCAAATACCCTACCGAATGACTTCGTTTTCGATGACAACTGGATTGTCAGCCATAACCGTATGATCCGGGACCTGGCCAATACCCAGCGGATCTTTACCACTAACTATTGACACAGCAGCAGGCGCAACAACGGGATTTACCGGCCCCTGACAGTATTCAGCTACGCGCTGAATCACGCGGTTTGCGGACTCCGCCCCGCGGGCTATCACGCCGTCAACGCCCTGCTGCACGCCGCCGTAACCCTGCTCCTCGTGGCGCTGATCTTGGCACTGACGCGTTCCCTGGTCGGCACGGTGATCGCCGGCACCGTGTTCGCTGTGCATCCGCTGCATACTGAAGCGGTCGCCAATATCGTGGGGCGCGCGGAACTGATGTCCGCCTTGTTCGGCCTGTCGATGTTGTACGCCTATCACCTGGCAGCGCAGAAATCGGGCAGACCCCGCTGGCTGCTCTCTGGTCTCGTGCTCGTAGCCTATTTTCTGGCCATGATATCCAAGGAAAACGCCATCACGCTGCTCGCCGTCCCGGTATTGTACGAGCTGCTCGTTTATCCCGGCTTCCGAAAATCCCGAGAGCCGCTGGTCCCCCTGCGCGGCGTCGTCACGATCGTTGGTTTGATCGCGGTGACAGCCGCTTATCTGGTGATTCGCATGCGTATTCTCGGCACCTTTACCGTGCCGAATATTCAGTACATCGATAATCCGATGATCGGACTGTCCGTACCCTTGCGGCTCGCCTCGGCCATGTGCGTTTTCGGCCAGTACATGCTGCTGTCGCTGGTGCCGCTTAATCTGTCCTGCGACTAACAGTTACAATACGACCCCGATTGCCGGTCACGCAACTGCGCTGTCGTTCTGGACCGGCATACTTGCGATTGTAGCGTGTATCGTCCTCATAGTTCGCTACCTGCTCCAAAAACAGTGGCTGCCGATGTTCTGCCTGATGCTGTTTCTGGCGACATACTCCATTATTTCCAATACGGTCGTCCTCATTGGAACACCGTTTGGGGAGCGGCTCTTCTACCTGCCGAGCGTCGGCCTCTGCATGCTACTGGCCTGCGCCATCACCGCACTGCACGATCGTCTGCAGCCCGCGGGAGCGAAGGGTGTGCAAATCATGATCGCGGTTTTTGCAATGGTCTGCCTGCTCTTTGCCGCGCGCACCATCGATCGCAATCGCGACTGGAAAAGCGATTTCGTATTGTATGCCAACGACGTACGCGTGACACCGACCAACGCCAAGATTCATCTCAAGTTGGGCTACAACTACTTGGAACGGAAGGAACACGACGTCGCCCTGGCTCATTTCGATAAAGCCATTGCGGTCTACCCGACATGCTCGCGGGGCTTCATCGGCAAAGCCGATGTGTACGCCAAACTGAACCAACCGAAGGGCAACTACAGGCACTCGTTCGGGCGAACGAAGTGATGCCGCGTTATTGGCGGGCGCGCGGCCAGTTGGGCAGATTCCTGGTCCAGTCCGGGTGAACCGGAAGCGGCGGTCTCGCACCTCAAGAAAGCAGTGCAATTAAAGGGCGACGAACCCCATATCCGCTACAACCTGGCCTATGCCTATTTCTTCACCGGTGCGAACCAGGAGGCGATCGATGAATTTGCCAAAGGCGAGCGACTGTCGTCCTACCACGATTGCAAACGCATGTCGATGACCGGCATGGCGTATCAGCGCCTCGAGCAATACAAGGAAGCCGCAGAATGGTTTGGTGCCGGGTTGTAGCAATTTCCCGACGCCTCGAGGC
>CAUZRT010000265.1:0-4938 GCA_963582235.1 Lentisphaeria bacterium | reverse complement strand
AGCACATCCTTGTTGATTCCTGCCCGCATTGTCTCGATCTTGTTCCCGACCGACTCACTCGTCGGGGACTCGCCGTGAACAATCCTAGACTCCTTTCGAACGATCTCCAATTCCTGCAGTTCAAGCAGCTTTTCAATCTCGGCAAGCAATGCTGATTCCCGATGGATGGTTGAAGGGGTTACCGTTGGTCCCGTGCCCGATTCCAGCCATGCGGACACGTGCCGGATCGCCTTAAATAGTCGACCGTGCGCTCAATATTGAAATGGATTCGCTTCGGATTTACGATGCTGATCCAACACCGTATAAGAAACCACGGTCCGTGGCATTTGTCAAGCCGCCGCCTCGACCATGACCCAAAACAGGTTGTATTTCGTCGATCATGAGGTCAAGTATTTCTCGTCTTCCTACTGTCGTGTCACGTGCATAATGGCGAGTTGACGAGAGCGATTTTTGATGCTTAGATGCGTTGGCTTGGGCAAGTCGACGCTGTCGCATCGGCGGTCCAAATCAACGCGTCCCGCGTGCGGGACGCAAAAAGCGTTCGCCAGCCCTCCGGCGTAGCTCAGGGCCTTGAGCACGCCATGCCAAAGTGTGGCACGTTGACAACGGCGGGCGGATTGCCTGCCTTCTGCGCCTGGGCGATGTTAGCGGTGTTGGGGAGTAGGTCACACTATGCTCCAACACCGCTGCCTTCCCCAGATTACAGAATACAGGAAATCAACCCGTTATTATTCGCGTGACACGACACTAACCATCCCAATCCCACCGAGATCGAATATTGGACGACAGGCAGCGAACCCTTTGCAGGGCAAGACGAGTCTCAGGCATCGCTCTTCACACAGGTGTCCGTGCGCATGTCACGTTCAAACCCGGTCCGCCCGACAGCGGCATACGTATCGTTCGCGTCGATCTGCCCAGTCGGCCCGATGTCGCGGCGCGGGTCGGCAGTGTCGTTGATGTGACTCGGGCCACAACCATTGCCTGCGGTGATGCCAAGGTCCACACCGTCGAGCACGTTCTCGCAGCCCTATACGCCTGCGGAGTCGATAACGCTGTCCTAGAAATGGACGGTCCCGAACCTCCCATCGCCGATGGTAGCAGCGTGCTCTTCATCGACGCTGTAAGAGACGCCGGCGTTGTAACCCAGAAGGCCAAACGCAACTACCGCGTTATCGAAGAACCGCTGTACGTCGAAGACGGTGCGACCCTGTCCGTTATTCTGCCCTGCGATGAGTACCGGATTTCCTGCACCGTCCAGTTCGGCGTTAGTCGCCTCGACACCCAATATCTCAGTCTGCCGATCAATGAGGAAACATTCGCCGCTGAACTGTGCCGAGCGCGGACGTTCTGCCCGTACGAGCAGATAGAAGGGCTCATGGCCGCCGGCCTGATTCGCGGTGGGAGTCTCGACAATTCCGTTGTCATCAAAGACGGGGCCATCATCTGCAAAGATGAATTGCGATATCCGGATGAACTTGTACGCCACAAAATGCTGGATATAGTCGGCGATTTGAGCCTTGTCGGTGAACGCATTCTGGGCCACGTCATTGCCGTCAAACCAGGTCACCCGTCAAACATTGCACTGGCGCGTAGGATGACCGGGACATACTCCGCCGATGAACAGCAGATCGATAAGCCACACTGAGATCCTCGACATTTTGCCGTTGGGGCCGCCCTATCTCATGCTCGACCGCGTTTACGTACAGGACGGGCGGGCACGCGGCACAAAGAATGTCTCCGTCAGCGAGCCGTATTTTCAGGGACACTTTCCAAACCAGCCCGTCATGCCCGGTGTCTTACAGGTCGAGGCTATGATTCAGCTCGCCCTCGTGACCTCGAAGTTGCAGATGCCGGATGTCGACGGCGCCCCGTTTCTGCAGGCAGTAAGAAAGGTCAAGTTCCGTCGCCCCGTGTTTCCCGGCGATCGGCTCGACATTGAAGTCGCAGTGGAGCGAAACGAAGCTGGAGAAATCAATGTGACCGGCGCCGTTCGCGTCGGCGACGATGTCACCTGTGAGGGCACCTTCGCCCTAATTATGATGGATGATGCGGCGCAGTATTGTGATCCCGACATCCCGAACCACGTGCCCACCGATTGCCCCCACGCCGCTGATGACAACATATTAGGCATCATGGACGCCGTGCCGCACCGGTATCCATTTCTTTTCGTCGATCGGGAACTGTACTGCGACGTCAGGGATGACGGCAAGGCAATCATCATCGGGCTGAAGAACATAACGGCCGGCGATGGTTTGTTGTGCTGTGTTGATGGACACCCGCTGTATATCGACAACATTCTCCAGATCGAGGCCGCCGCCCAGACCGGTTGCGTGCACATGCTGCGACAGCCCGAACACAAGGGCAAGGTCGGCTACTTCATGTCAATCGAGAAATCACGTTTTTATCGTCCCGTCGTCATCGGCGATCGGTTGGTCATCGAAATCCTGCTGACTTCTTCGAAGGACCGGTTCGGCAGGGGGGACAGCCGCATCTTCGTCGATAACGATCTGGTCGCCGAAGTCACCGTCAAGTTTGTCTTGTTGGAGCCGCCCTGATGATCCCGGCGGCCATAGCGGTTTGAGCCCTAAGCCCGTAACGCCATTCCCGGCACAATTCCAGTGAGTCGTCCGCAGGCGCACGGCCCGCAACGTCCCGCCCAGGCCGCAAATGGTCGGGGTACCATCAAGACACATAATCGGGATTGGCCCCCGCCTCGACGGGAGCCGATCCTGTTCCGCACGCACTACGAACTACTCAGTACGAACCACCGTGCCCATTCATCCAACAGCGGTTATCGATGAGAACGCCCGAGTCGGGGACGATTGTGAGATCGGCCCCTATTGCTGCGTCACCGGCAACGTCACCATCGGCGACCGGTGCCATCTGCATTCGCACGTTGTCCTCGACGGGTATTTGACCATCGGCGATGAATGCGAGATCTTTCCCTTCGCATCCCTCGGCACCAAGACCCAGGACCTCAAATTCGAGGGGGACACGTCATACGTCGCCATCGGTAACCGGACCGTGATTCGCGAATATGTGACCGCTAATGCGGCGACCGTCGGCGCGGCCACTACCACCATCGGCGACGATTGCCTCATCCAGGCCTACTGCCACATCGCCCATGAGTGTATCCTCGGTAACCGCGTTATTGTCAGCAGCGGCGCTATGCTCTCCGGACACGTGCAGATTGGCGACGACGCCCAAATCGGCGGCATGACCGGTGTCGTCCAATTCGTACGTGTCGGCGCCATGGCTTACGTTGGCGGGTACTCGAAGCTCGTTCAGGACGTGCTTCCCTTTTGCATCGCTGACGGCATTCCCGCCGAGCTGCGTTCGGTGAATAAAGTGAAAATGCAGCGGCGGGACATGACGGCCGAGCAGATTCGAGCTGTCACCAGTGCCTTCAAGACGATCGTGCGAGCCGGCAAGACGGTGGAAGAGGCCGTTGACGAGTTGACGCGCGCGTTCCCCCATTCCGCCGAGGTCGGGGCCATGCTCGATTTTCTACAGAAAAGCGAACGCGGTCTTGCCCGTCCGCGGGCCCGCAAGGGGTCCGAGTGAACTCTGGCGCTCTATGGGCGCAAAGCTCCGTTGGAATAGCCATATAAGACCCCATGGGGTCTCACGCAACCGGACCGTGATCTTCGATATTAGCAATCCGATGGAGTTTTGTGTCCATAGTAATCGCGCTGGTGATACGAGTATACGAAATCCCCGGCGCAAACAGGAGAAGAAATTCGCTGCTATTCGTTCCGTATCGTCCGGAACTTACATCCCGGCGATCAGGGGGTTGTGGTGCTTGCGGATGATGTCGGCGATGATGGGGAGGGCGTGGACGTGGCCATTTTCGATGAAGATATTCCAGGTCTCGCAGCCGCAGGCGACGGAGCCCGCAATATACAAATCCTCGACATCCGTCTCCAACGTATCGGGATCGAAATCAGGGATGGGGGTCTGTGGATTCAGTGTCACCCCGGCTGTGCGCAGAAGCGACTCGTCTGGCCGGTAACCGATCGACGCGAAGACGAAGTCGGCCTTAAAAGTCGTCGTCTCGTCCGACTCAATGTTTCGTATATCCAGTTCGCCCGCTCGGATTCTCGTAAAATCAAGCCCGGACCCCGATGGACGATGTTGACGCGGACGCCGTGGTGATACAGATCCAGCGCCGTCTCGACTGCCGAGTAGCGGCCGCCGATGACGGTAACATCGCTATGGGCATACGCGTAGGGCTCATCAAAAAAATGTGACACATGGGGCAGGTCCTCGCCGGGCACATCCAGCCGGTTCGTAAAATCGAAGTAGCCCGTCGCCACGACGACGCTTTTGGCGCTGAGCGTCTCACCGTCACCCAGTCCCACGGTGCAACCCTGCCGCCGATCTGCCAATCGACGCGACCCGTGAGCGCAGCCGAATGTTGAGGTCGAAATGCTCGACGACTTTGCGGTATGTACTGCAGCGTCTCAGAGCGCGTCGGGCGCATGTTGACCGTGGTGAACGGCACATTGCCCAGTTCCAGTAGTTCCGGCGTTGAGAAGAACGTCATGTTGATCGGAAAGCGACGGATCGCATCAGTGATGGCGCCCTTCTCGATAACGACATAGCTGAGCTCGGCGTCCTGCGCCTCAATGGCGCACGCCAGCCCCGCTCGGACCACCGCCAACAATGATGAGATCGAGATCTGCGGACATGGGAGGAACGGGGAGTGGAGGAATGGAATGAAGAACTATTCGTAAGAAAAGTAGTTGCCCGCGGATCCTTCGACGGGCTTAGGACATGTCACACGGATAGACGCGGATGCTAATATCCATAATGAAATGATGGCTGAGTGGTATGTCAAATGGAAGGGGAGGGAGGGGTTATTTCGAGATTTGTTTGGATGCGAAGTCCCGCAGCCATTCCGGGCTGCGCAGTGGCCACATCTCAGACAATCCGTCA
>CAUZRT010000264.1:0-4943 GCA_963582235.1 Lentisphaeria bacterium | reverse complement strand
GCCGGAACCGGACTTTGAAGAAATCGGCCCGGGCCGCGTGTTGACCGGTCTGATTCGAAAGATTCGTGCGGGATAACTATGTTCTTGCGGACTCCGCAAAAACATGAGGTCACAATGAATTGGCGGCAATTTCTATTACTGTCATTCGGGCACATGCTAGTCGATTCGGCGGCCAGTTTCATGGCGGAGGGGCAGATCGGCTTCTTCAGCGGGCTCTTCCTGGTTTCGGGCGGCCTGGCCGGCTTATCCTACGACATCTTCCGGCCTTTGGTGGACGAAGCCGGGGTGGCGCGGCCCCATGCCCAACTGCGAATGGCCTTGATCTGTTCCTTCATCGTCTCCGACAGCGGTACGATGTTGCGAATCTGCCGTGCAAGATCGCGGGTGGTAAACTTGCGGTTTTCCTGCAGGGCATCGATACGGGCGGCGATCACTGCCTGCTCAACCTCGGCGCCGTTCCAACCTTCGGTTGCCATAGTCAGGTACTCGTAATCGAACTCGGAGGGATCGGCGCCGGCATTCTTCAGATGAATTTCGATGATCTTCGGCCGCTCTTCATCGGTGGGGAGGTCGCAGAAGAAGACCTGATCGAATCGTCCCTTGCGGATGACCTCCGCCGGCAGGGCCTGGATCTGGTTCGCCGTGGCAGCGACGAAAACAAGGGGCGGTTTTTCCTGCATCCATGTCAGGAACGCCGAAAAGATGTGATTGCCGCCGCCCGTTTGGGAGCCGGGCGTCATATTCAAGCCGTTCTCGATTTCGTCAATCCAGAGAATGGCGGGGGCGACGGATTCCACCGTCTTCAGGGCGCGGTGAAAGGTGATTTCCGGAGTGCCGAAGGAGTTGGAATGCACCAGGTTCATGTCGAGACGGAAAAGCGGCAGTTTCCAGAATGCCGCCACGACTTTGGCGCACAGGCTTTTGCCGCAGCCGCTGACGCCCATGACTAGAATGCCCTTGGGAACCGGCAGACCTTTATCGACCGATTCCTGATTGAAAAGGGCCCGGCGCTTCAGGATCCAGTCCTTCAAGTTCCCCATCCCGCCCATCTGGTCCATGTTCAGCCGCGGCGGAACGTACTCGAGAATACCGGCCTTCTTGACCAGCGTCTCTTTCTGCGAAAAGATCTCACGGATGACTTCCTGGTCGTCGGTGGTGCCGTTGTGAGCCACGCGATGCATGATGTGACCGACTTCATTGAGGGTCAGCCCTTTCAGGCTGAGGGCCAGTTCCGAATGCAGCGCTTCGGGGATTTGGTAGTGGGGGTAGCCTTTTTGGACATTCACTACGCGTTCGAGGAGCTCTTCCGTTGTCGGCAGGTCGACTTCGACGAGGCAGATCTCCTTCTCGAGGATAGTGGGCAGTACCAGCTCCGGCGACAAGATGACAAGACAGGCGTTGGTCGCACGGGCAAGGACGTAATAAGCGTCACGCAGCACGCGAATGACATCCGGCCGCTCCATGAAAAGAGACAGATCCTTCATGACATAGAAGCCCGCGTGCGGTGCGGTCATCAGTGTTTGCACCGCCTTCACGGGGTCACGGGTGTCGCCCTTTTTGCTGCTGGGCAGCAGCCCTTCGGTACAGGTCCAGGTGGTGACGGTGCCGTCCGCGAAACACTCGGACGCCAGCCTCTCCAGCGTTGAAATGATCCGGTCCTCTTCGGGTGACTGCAGATAGACGATCGGATGACGACCGTATACGGCACTACGAATCTGTTCGATATAACTGCTCATGACCTGTTCGCTTTGCTGTTGTTCATTTATTCTATGATAAGTGATGGCGAAAGTAAAGCCCTGACCCGATTCGTGATGACCCCTCAGTGGTCCGATGTCCGATTCATCGCCATCCCCAGCCGTCCCGACTCTTCGTCGGCGGACGTGGTGCGCGCCGCACGTTCGCCCTGCCCGGAACTGAAATTGCCGGGAGCCACATACCAACGCTCAACCTGAGCGGCGCGGTACTCCTCGTCCTGCTCCAGGCGGAGGTTCTCTGCATGCCGGTCACCCACTCATGCGCGTCCATGGCGACGGCCACCGGCACTGCCGGTTCTGGTCCTGACGCGATCGGCTGTCGGGCAACACCGCCCAAAAAGCGGTAAGGATCACCGCATCTCCAGTATCCGCTCCCCGCGTCACTGTATCCGGTGAGGTCCTCGTCATGTTCCGGATTCCGCCTTTCACGGTCGCAACTCGACCGCGACGCAGAGAACCGATTTTTGAACGGACCCTTGATTCAGCGCCGCGAGCCGCCCGCGAGCTTCGCTTCGAACGTCTCCAGATACATCTCGATCCGGCGCTCATACTCGAAGCGCATTCGTGAGTCCCGTTCGAGAATTCGAAAGTACGTCTTATAGTTGTACAGCGACCGGCCGTTCCCGTCTTCGACGGACTTCAAGTAGGCTTCAATGGCGCAGCCGCGCTTGAAATCCTCCTCAAACTGCGCGCGGGCCGCCCGCACGCGCTTGACGAAACTTCGCTGCTTCCCTTTCTCCAATAATGCCAACGCCTCGATGTGACCGGTCAGTGCCGGACGCAGGAAAGCGGGACTGCTCTGCTGCAGTTCGTAGAATCCGGCGCGCAGTGCATCGATACGCTTCTGTTTGTTTTTGTACGTGTTGAGAACATAACCGACGTCCTCGATCGGCACGCGCTGGTAGCCGAAGGTACCGAAATTACCCGACTTCAGGATGGGCACCGTCTCGAGTTCATGCAGTTGCCGGCGTATTCGATCGTAGGAGCTCGGGGTAACGACATTCGTCACTTGCTTACCGACGGCATCCTCGTACCAGTATTGGATGGCGCGTTCTGAATCAAAGGCTGTTAACAGAACAAACAGCTCATCCGCCGGCGCCGGCTGCTGCATCAGCCTAGCAATCACTTGCTCGTCGTGATCCAGCAAAAGTTTCAGCAACAGCGCACATGCTTCGCCATAGAGCTGGTAGAGGACCGGGTAATCCCTGGGCATCGGTTGTTCCAGCAGGCGCCGGAGCCGAGGTATTCGGTTTGCGTCCGCCATCAGCTTACAGGACACGAAAAGCTTATCCTGATTGGGCCCCGGATGAGGCGCCCGGATGCGGTTCAGGACCCGATAGCTGAGGGCCGCCACCAGCCATTCGGGTACCATCTCCGGTTGCGGGCGTGCGGATTTCCCAACCGCTGCCATCCGCCGCAGGAGCAACGCGCACACGATATGCGGCAAATTCTCGGCCATCGGAAGAGCTTCATCGAGCCGGTAGACGAGCTTGCCGTTGCTGATGACCGGTGCTTTACTTCCCGGTCGAAAGGTCAGGTTCATGCCGGCGGCCGATAGCTTCGCGCAACGGCGGACCTCCGCTTCGGCGTCCTCGCTCCAGCGTGACACACGATTCTGTACGGCAACGCTGCTGAAGCCCGTCGCCCGTACCTGGAAGTCGTTCTGACGCGTGGTCGCCGGCATGCCTTGGTGGCATAGAGCTGCGAACACGAAAGTTCCGGCAATGGGAATAGTGAATTTTTCTGTAAGCGAGCAATTCATGGTCCACGCAATATACGCGGTGTCACCCCGACCCGCCACATGGAAGGCAGGCATCGAAACATCTTTTCATTGCTGAATCGCATCGCGCCCGCCCGCGATCGTCAGAAATCGCGCCCACCAAAATCGGGTTGTAAAGACGCTTGATGCGGCTATTTTTTCTGTCTTCCTTGTCCAGGGAGGAACTGCCGTTGCCGTTGCCGGAGGCCGGCTACCCGTCCGAGATGGCCTACTTCGATGTGCTTCAAGAATTGAAGCTGATCGTCGATCTTAATTTATGAGGGCGGCATTCAGCGGATGAATGAATTGAAGCTGATCGTCGATCTTAATTTATGAGGGCGGCATTCAGCGGATGAATGAGGTGATTTCGAACACCGCCGAATGGGGCGAATACGAGACCGGTTCGACGGACATCAGCGCCGAAACAAAGGCAGCTATGAAACGGGCATTGAAAGTCATCGAGGACGGTTCGTTCACCGATAAATGGATCGCGGAATTCAAGAATAACCGGCCGAATCTGCTGGCCCGCCACGCTGCGCTTGCCGATTATTCTGTCGAAAAAATCGGCAAAGAGATCCGTGTCTTGTTCGAACGGGGGTAGAAGACGGATGCCAACTTACGAATATCGGTGCCTTGAATGCGATCATGAGTTCGAGGCCATCCAGAAGATGTCGGAGAAGCCGTTGAAAAAGTGCCCCGAGTGCCAGGGCAATGTTAAGCGACTCATCGGTTCGGGAGCCGGAATCATTTTTAAAGGCACCGGCTTTTACGAGACGGACTACCGCAGCGACGGCTACAAGAAAGCAGCTGAAAAAGACAACAAGGCAGCGTCCACCGGCGACGACAGCAAGACGGGAAGCGAAACGAAATCCGATACCGGAACCGACAGCAACGGATCGGGCTCTAAAGACAAGAGTACCAAGCGATCCGATTCCGCTAAATCGGACTGAACTTTTCAGCATGAAATCCAAGGATGATGTAAAACATGGTCAAGTGTCCGAAATGTCAGGCCGACAATCAGATCGGCGCCATATTCTGCCGCAGCTGTGGCGATAAGCTCGATATCGGTGAGCTGCGCCCGGATGATATCAAAAAGGCCACGCGGAGTCCGGAAAAGTCGATTGGCCGGATCATCCGAAATGTGATTTTGCTCATCCTCCTGCTGGCGATTGTCGGTGGCGTCGTGCTGCTGGCACTGGCGCCGCCGGGCGATTGGTCAAACACTCTCAGCGACGCGGAAAGCAAGGAACGAAACAAGAAAATCGTCGCTATTATGAGACGAGTGAAGCGACAAGACGTCGACCTCAAATTCAACCAGCGCGAACTGAACGCCTACGCCACTGAGGTCCTGAGGCTCACGTCGGAAGACAAGCGCAAAAGGCAGGAGGAACAGATCGAAGAGGGAGGAAAGGCCATGCTTGTGCCCGAAG
>CAUZRT010000263.1:0-4966 GCA_963582235.1 Lentisphaeria bacterium | reverse complement strand
GCAAACAGTAATCCTACCGTTGCCGTGAGGTTCTTCCTTGTTTGCCTACCTTGGCGGTTTCTTTCTGGGTTTCATCCTGGGAGCCAACGATACCGCTAATCTCTTCGGTACCGCTGTCAGTTCGCACATGGTCCGTTTTCGAACCGCCGTGTTACTGGTGGCGCTCTTCGTCATCATCGGCGCGCTGCTGCAGGGGGCCGAGGGAATACAGACGTATAGAAAGCTGTCACAGCAGACCATCGACACGGCCGTCGTCACATCATTCGCCGCGGCCCTGACAGTGACGCTGATGACTCTTCTGAAAATACCCGTCAGCACCTCGCAAGCCGTCGTCGGCGCCATCATCGGCATCGGGCTCGTCAATGACAACGTCCGGTGGGGCGTCCTCGGCAAGGTCATCATTTGCTGGCTGGCAACGCCGGTGGGAGGGTTGATATTCGCCGTCCTCGCCTATCATTTCTTCCGGCTTTTCATTGATTGCCTACAACCCGACATCTTTGTCCTTGATCTGGTCACTCGCATCGGCCTGATCGTTTGCGGGTGTTATGGCGCTTATGCGCTTGGCGCCAACAATGTGGCCAACGTGGCGGCTGTCTTTGTCGGCGAGAGCGGGCTCATGTTGCAGCCGCACACGGCGGCGCTGATCGGCGGCGTCAGCATCGCTGTCGGCGCCGCAACTATGAGCCGGCCGGTCATGATGACGGTCGGCAAGGGAATAATAAAGCTGGATGCTTATTCGGCGTTTATCTGCGTCCTCGCGCACTCGATCACGGTGCACATATTTGCCATGATCGGCGTACCCGTGTCGTCAACGCAGGCGATTGTCGGCAGCATTCTGGGCATCAGTATCATCAAGGGGCTGCAGATCATCAATTACCGGACGCTGCGGAACGTCATCGCTGGCTGGACGGCGACGCCCTTCATCGCTGCCGCCGTCGCCATGGTTCTGCAGTTTACGTTGTCCGCAGTTTAACTTGGATAATTTACCAATTATCCAAGTCTCAATCGATTTTCGTCAGATGCCCGACGCCGTACTCGTCGGCGATCTCGCAGATCTGCGCCCAGGTGGTATCCAGAGGGACCGCGATGCCTGACGCGAGCCGCTCTTCATAGATGGCGTATTCCGGTTCGCCGGGCAGCGTGACGCCGTCAAACCCTTCGGCCGGCGCACTGCTCTTCACGTAGGCAGCAAGTTCCGTGGCCCGCCGGCGAAGGCCATCGCGGTCACCGAAAGCCTCGGAACTGATGGCGATCAGCGTCATAGCATTGTGGTGATCGCCTTCGCCGATGACGTCCTCGCCGCCGAGCGAGCCGCACATCAGGGCTGTCAGCATCATGAGGCCAAACGCCTTATAGCCGAAATCATGGCCGAACGGCAGAATGTTGCCGATCGGCGGGCCATAGAACGCATTGGGATCGGTGATCGGCCGGCCCTCCGCATCCAGCACCCGGTCTGCCGGCAGCTCCGAACCATCCGCCCGGGCGGCTCGGATTTTGCCCTCGGCAATCGCTGCTGTGGACATGTCGACGACGATTGGCCGGCCGGCTGTCGGCGCCGCACACGACACGGGATTGGTGCCGAAACGGCCTTCTCGACCGCCCCACGGGACCACGAAATGACCGAAGAAGGCGATCTTCGGGATTGCCACTGAGGCGATGCCGAGCATGTCCGCCTCGGCCACCTCCGTGGTCCACGCGCCGAGGCGCCCGGTGTGCGGAAAATTACGGCTGGAAATGCAACTGATGCCGTTCGCCCGTGCTTTCTCGATCGCCAGCGCCGTCAGCCGCGCGGCGCACACCTGGCCGAAATTCAGGTGGCCGTCGACGACTGCCGTGGTCGCCGTCTCCTGTTCCACTGTGACCGGGCTGCCCGGTTTGATGCGGCCCTCCTTGAATTCAGTTTCGTACTGGATGGTGCGCACGACGCCGTGGGAGTTGTGCCCCATCAGGTCTGCCTCCACGAGATGCTCCGCAACAATCCGCGCCTCCGCTGCCGGCGCTCCCCAGGCCTTAAAGATCCCCGCGCTCACATCACGCAGATAGTCCGGCTTGAAAGTTCGGTGTTCTGTTTTCATTTCGTAACAAGATGACCGTGACCCTGCGGTTGTCAATCCGAGTCGAAATATTTCAGCTCGGTCGGCTATTGGCGACCCCTTGCACAGGTCCGTCTGCCGTGTTGATGCTTGAATACACCATGGAACGACCGTATTGGTCTCCAATATGCGCGGAAATGGTGCCATGCGATGAAATGGGGCCATGCACCATAACTATCTTACATAAAGAAGATTACGCGTTAATTATTCACACGCACTCCACGAACGATAGTGATTAACTATGGAGAAAAAGCCACATTACCGAAGACCTTTTCTTAGAGCTTCGGTGGGCCGGCCTGGATTTCCGTTGATCGGCGGTCAAACGCAATGTGGGATCCGCCAGACGGCGGATCCCACATTGTATGGCGCCACCGGTAGTACTCCCTCGGATGTCGATCTTGTCACGCAGCATTTGTTTGAAACGGACAGACCTTGCGTCGCAACAGAAAGCGATCTTCGTAGACCAACGCGTTTTCCACCCGGAATCGCCACGAAGTCATCTTTCTCGGCTCTGACGATTTCAGACATTTTCATCCGTCCCTGCGTCCGACAACTTTTTCTTTTGCGTAATATATCCCATGGAGCCGCGGATTCTACGGACCGTTTTTGCAGCGTTTCTCCTTGCTGGATAATTAGTTAGGTTTTTTGAAACAGCCCTGCCTCTATGCCTCCGCGGTTTCCGCCCCGGCGGACGTGAGTCCCGTGGGGACGGGACAACGTCCCTCACGGGATCAGCCCGTGGCTGACAAAATGTCCAAATACAGATGGCATTGCCAGTGCCAATTTACGATTTCTGAATTCACCATCGTACTGTCCCCCCGTGCTTGGCGGCGTATATTACCCCTTTCCCGACCACGGCATGATGACGCCGGTTGCAACCATAATTCTTCGCCCTGCGTCCAAGGGCAGATAGTGGTTGATCAAAAACCCCTCGGCGGGGGCTCGGTGCAAGAAGGTCGCCAATAGTCGCCCGAGTTGCTCCAAGGGGGTTCGTCCGACGTGAGTTCGAGGTTGGAGCGACTTAGTCGGCTATTGGCGACCTCTTGCACCGAGCCCCCGCGGCGAATCGGGGGATTGCAGGTTTTCGGTCAGCCACTAAATAAGGCGCGTTCGTCCGTGCCGGATTTACATGATGTCTACTTTTGACCAACTCAATGAGCGCGGCTTCTGCTACCAGACAACCGATGAAACGGTCATTCGCGAACGTCTGGACAGCACACCGGTCACTTTTTACATCGGCTTCGACCCGACTGCCGACAGCCTGCACATCGGTTCACTGTTGCCGATCATGGCCATGCGGCTGCTGCAGAAATGCGGCCATCGTCCCATCGTTGTTCTTGGCGGCGGTACCGCCATGGTCGGCGATCCCTCCGGCAAGACCGACGTCCGCAAGATGCTCACCCGCGAGGCGATCGCGGCAAACGGCCTCGCCATCAAGGAGCAGTTCGCCCGCTACATCGAGTTCGGCGACGACAAGGCCGTCTTTATCGATAACGCCGAATGGCTGCTGGATCTGAAATACATCGATTTTTTGCGCGATATCGGCCGTCATTTCAGCGTCAACCGCATGCTCGCGACGGAGTCTGTCAAGAGCCGGCTGGAGACCGGATTATCTTTCCTCGAGTTCAATTACAGCCTGCTCCAGGCCTACGACTTCTACGTCCTCGCCCGTGATTACGACTGCGAATTCCAGATGGGAGGGCAAGACCAGTGGGGAAACATCGTCGCCGGCGTCGACCTGGTGCGACGCCTGCTGTCGCGGACCGTTTATGGCGCCACCTTCCCGCTGCTCCTCGACAGTGCCGGCAACAAGTTCGGCAAGACCGTTGCCGGTGCCGTCTGGCTCGACAAGAAGCGCACGTCCGTCTTCGATTACTACCAGTTCTGGCGCAACGTCGACGATGCCGACGTCGGCCGGCTGCTGGCCTTCGTTACCGACCTGCCGATGGATGAGGTGACACGCCTGGCTGCCCTCACGGACACCAACATCAATCGTACCAAGGAAATTCTCGCCTTTGAAACCGCCGCCCTTGCTCATGGGACCGACGAGGCTGCCCGGGCCTTCATCGCTGCCGGACGCCAGTTCGGTTTCGCCGACCCAAACGGGACAATCCCGACCAGCAGCGCCGTTGCCAACGTGGATATTGCTGATGGTGATGATAATTTACCCACCTGCGAAGTCGCCCATGCCGGCGTCGAAAACGGCCTCTGGATTGTCCGGCTTCTCGTCAGTACCGGACTCGAGAAGTCCAACAGCGCCGCCCGCCGGCTCGTGCAGGGCGGTGGCGCTTATATAAACGACGAAAAGGTGACGGACGTCGACCGGGAGATCGTTCCCGCGGATTTCACCGACGGCTGGCTCCTCCTCCGCTCTGGCAGGAAGAACATCCGCCGGATCATCTTGAAGAATGGTTAATGTCGTAGCGGAGATCTCGCTTGTGCGGAGATAATAGTTAATGTTGATGACCAGCCTGGCCTCATTGCATCGGCATCAGCGAATTTCGGGAGACGGCCAAAATACCAACGCGGAATTTAAGTTCCCGTCAGACACACGATTCGTTCTCGTCCTCGTTCTCGAATCGACCGTCGAGGACGAGGACGACGGAACAATTAATCGACCTGTGTAATAAGATCGAATCCGATGTTGCTATCGCGGCGCATTCCAATTGCACAGGTCGCAATTAATTGCTCGTCCTATCGCCGTATCGGTGAGTTCTGCTGCAGCGGTATCCATAGCGCATTAATCATCTACATTCGTCCGTTGCTTCTTATTCCATCCTCCCATTAACCACATCAACCGTTCTCAACCAATGGCCGCAAAACTCGGTTGGATTTGCCGAAAATCGGTACTGTCAGTTCGCTACCACAGGCAG
>CAUZRT010000262.1:0-4967 GCA_963582235.1 Lentisphaeria bacterium | reverse complement strand
CCTGTTCCCGAGATTCTGCCCTCGCGGGACAGTGAATATCGATCACCCAAACGCGTTCATGCTAAAGGCACAGATGGCCGCGATAGATTATCGGAGATACAAATGTGAGCATGTTACATACCAACCACCTGACGAAGGACGCGAAAACCTTGTAACGGCCCTCAGAAATGGCAGATTACCGACAGAATGCAAAGAACATAAAGATACAATATTGTAATGATTATCAAGGATATTACCAAAATTGTAATTAAAAGATGGTTGCCAGGAATGGCCATGGGTGATGACCGCGGTTCCTGCCGTTGGGCGTGTTCGACCGTTGCTTGTACATAGCGTAGCTACATATTATTTATATGTAAGAAATAAAGAGTGCATGATCGGCAACACGCATCCGGATCGACATGTCAGTGCGGTCTGACCATCGTGTTGGCATAAAAAGTTGTGGTCCGCAGATGTTGACATTCGCCGTTTGACGTCGATATTCTTTGCCAACCAGACGGTTGCCCACCACCATCTGGATTCTGATCAGAGCAGATTACGGAGCCAGGCAACCAACCAACCAACCAACCAACCAAACAAACAAACAAACAAACAACCAAACAAACAAACAACCTGAACACCCGACGGAACGTGCTCAAGACCCGCCATTACAGTCGTAGATGAGCCAACGTTTGCGAATCGACGGCCCGAGATCCGTGGATTTGCAGGGATGGCAATCCCGCGCATGCGGGAAGCGGCGTTTTCGGTATACGGAAACATCGTTTAGCGTTTTATGAACCATATGGCTCGACTGCATTCAAAACCTGCAAGGAGAACGATTCAAGGAGATCATTATGCCGAAAACCAACACCTTACTTAGCGCCGCGGTTGCCGTGGCAGGCTGCATGATTCTGTTCGGCGCCCCCCCCCATGCCTGCGCAGACATCGAGCTTCATGAGAAGCTGACCCTCTCGGGCTGGGTGGATTTCAATTATGTGAAGTGGAACCGCAGCGAAGGCGCGAGTGATGACCGGGACTTCGGGCTGACCGAGGTCGAACTGAACCTGGCCCTGGACTTGAGCGAAAAGGTAAAGGGACGTATCGACATTTCGTTTAACCGCAACGGGACGGACATAAATGGCGAGGAAGATTTTGACGGCGACATCGAGGTTGCCACAATTACCTATATTGTGACGGATGAGTTGAGTCTTTCGGGCGGAAAATTTCTCAGTTTCATGGGCTGGGAGGCGTTCGACCTGATCAATCTCTACCAGTTCTCCGGCGGGGGCCCGCAAAACGCCTATATCGAAAATGGAATCGGCTATCCGGCTTTTCAAAACGGCGTGCGGGCGACCTATGCGACTGACATGTTCAGTGTCGGCGCCTCGTATGTCGACGACGTCTGGGGCCCGACAGCGAGGAGCACGGATTACGACGTCAAGGATGAAGGATTCGAGGCGATGGCCAAGCTCACCGCGATCGACAATTTCACCCTCTTCCTGGGTTATGCGCAACAGGACGGAGACGGATCCGGCGGCCCGAAAGACAGCCAGTACTACAACGCCTGGGCCAGTTACAAGTTCAAGGACCTCCTCGTGGCGTTGGAGTACGTTACAGAAGAGGATCTCGGGGTAACCGGGATAACAGAGGATGGCGATGCTTGGCTGGCGATGGCCAACTATACGTTTACCGACTGGCTGGCGGTCACTCTCCGCTACACCGACGATGACCGCGAGAACGCCGCTACCAACGCGGAAACCGCGAACAACTACTCTTATGCGATTGCGCCGATTTTTACCATCAGCGACAATCTCGGCATGATCATCGAATACAAACACACGGAAGACCGGATGACAAACGCTTCGGACACGGATCAGTTTGCCGTCGAACTCACGTTGACGTTCTAGCAGGGGGCAGGCTGGATATCGCCGGGCAGCCCTTTTACACACTTTCGCCCATGTCCGACCAATCGGACATGGGCGAAAGTTGTTTTGTGAGTCAATATTAGCGGCTCACCGGCGATGGTGCCATCCTACAATTATGTATGTTTCGGCATCAGACAGCAGTGGCTGTTGTCCGAATGGCCATGGCGTGCATTTGCCGGCCGTGGGATTTGAGTTTACTTTCTCACATTACTGTGGCGATCTGCACCGATGCGTTTCGCCGTGCGTTTTCGCGAATTATCCGAGTTCGTCGAGGAGAACGCTGCATGCGCCTGTCACCGAAGGAAATTGAAAAACTAATGCTGCATAACGCCGGGTTCCTGGCACAGAAGCGTCATGCTCGGGGATTGCGGCTTAACTACGTCGAAACGGTGGCGCTCATTGCGGCGCAGTTGCTCGAGTTCATCCGAGACGGCAATTCCGTTGCGGATTTGATGGACAAAGGCAAAACCCTGTTGGGGTTCGACGATGTTCTCGAGGGTGTCGGCGACATGATACATGAGGTGCAGGTCGAGGGGACATTCCCGGACGGCACCAAGCTCGTGACCGTACACAGCCCGGTCTGTCGTGAGCAGGGCGATCCGGCGCTTGCACTTTATGGATCTGGTTTGACGCGGTCACGATCATCCTGGTCGCCGGACAATGTCTGCATGGCTGCCCCGGGCGAAACATTCGTCGTTGGCGACGACATCATCCTCAACGCCGATCGCGACAGTATCGAGTTGAGTGTTCTCAACACTGGCGACCGGCCCATCCAGGTGGGCTCGCATTATCCGTTTTTCGAAACCAACCCGGCGTTGGCATTCGACCGTCAGCAAGCTTACGGCCGGCGGCTCGATATTCCATCCGGAATCGCCACCCGGTTCGAACCGGGCGAGGCCAAAACTGTGTCGCTCGTCGCGATTGCCGGAAATCGCGTCGTGTACGGGGGAAATGCGCTGATTTCCGGTAAAGTTGATACGGCGAATCTCGACGCCGCATTGACACGAATGGAGGACCGGGGGTTCTCGCACCGTCCTGCAAATGGAGACAGCACATGAGCCGACAGATCAACCGTACGGCATACACGGATATGTATGGTGTCACCACTGGTGACCGACTGCGGCTGGGGGACACGGCGCTGGTTGTTGAAGTCGAGCGCGACCATACCATTTACGGTGAGGAGTGCAAGTTCGGCGGCGGCAAAGTGCTGCGCGACGGCATGGGACAGGCTGCGGGCGTATCTCAGGCAAACGCACTCGATGTTGTCATTACAAACGCACTCGTTGTCGATTATACCGGCGTTTACAAGGCGGACATCGGCATTAAAGACGGCCGCATCGCCGGCATTGGCAAGGCAGGCAACCCGGACATCATGCCCGGTGTGGATCCGACACTGGTTGTCGGCGTGACGACTGAAGCGATTGCCGGCGAGGGCATGATTCTGACCGCAGGCGCCATTGATGCTCACATTCACTTCATTTGTCCGCAGCAGGTGGAGGAAGCTCTGGCTTCCGGCATCACAACCATGTTAGGTGGCGGTACCGGTCCGGCAACCGGCACCAATGCCACGACCTGCACGCCTGGCGCCACCCACATTGAAATGATGCTGCGGTCCACGGAACAATATCCTTTGAACTTCGGCTTTCTCGGAAAAGGCAATTCGTCGCGACCTCAAGGATTACATGAACAAATCCAGGGCGGCGCCATTGGACTCAAGTTGCATGAGGATTGGGGCACCACGCCGGCCACGATCGATTGCTGTCTGGATATTGCCGAACAATATGACGTTCAGGTGGCCATTCACACCGACACCTTAAATGAATCCGGCTTTGTCGAGAATACCCGCGCGGCGTTCAAAGGCCGCACCATACACACGTTCCACACCGAAGGCGCCGGCGGCGGCCACGCACCGGATATTATTCGACTCTGTGGCGAGCCCAATGTGTTGCCGTCGTCCACAAATCCCACACGACCATTCACCGTCAACACCCTCGACGAACATCTCGATATGCTGATGGTTTGTCACCATCTCGATAAGAATATCCCGGAAGACGTCGCATTTGCGGAAAGCCGGATTCGCGGCGAAACCATCGCGGCCGAAGACGTGTTGCACGATCTGGGCGCGATTTCGATGATTGCCTCCGACTCACAGGCGATGGGACGCGTCGGCGAAGTCGTCTGCCGTACCTGGCAAACCGCACACAAAATGAAGGTGCAGCGCGGCGCCTTGCCGGAGGATGTAACGGCGGACAATTTTCGGGTCCGCCGATACATCGCAAAATACACAATCAATCCGGCTATTGCCCATGGTATGAGCGACGAAATCGGATCCGTGGAAACGGGAAAGTTGGCGGACCTCGTGTTGTGGAAGCCGGCGTTTTTCGGGATCAAGCCGGAAATCATCGTCAAAGGCGGGATCATTGCGCAGGCGCAGATGGGGGACCCCAATGCCTCGATCCCGACGCCGCAGCCGTACTTCTCGCGTCCAATGTTTGGCGCATTGGGCCGGGCGGTGGGAAGCAATTCACTGGCCTTTGTCTCGCAGACCGCGGTCGATCACGTCGCGGCTGAGTACGGTTTAAGCAAACGCATCGTGCCGGTGCGTGGATGTCGCGACATCGGCAAAGTGGACATGCGACTCAACGACACTGTGCCTGACATCGATGTGGATCCGGAAACCTATCGCGTGACCGCCGACGGCGTACACCTCACCTGTGAGCCCGCCGCGAAGCTGCCACTGGCGCAGTTGTACAGCCTGTTTTAGTTTGTGGCACCCAATGTTCGACATGCGCCTGATGCACATTGCCGACTCCGCACTGCCAACCGGTGGATACGTCTACTCGTATGGATTGGAAAGTGCAGCCAAGCATGGCCTGCTGACGTCATTCGAGGCGTTTCGCGCGTATCTCGATTCATATCGGTGGCAGGTGCATGACAGCGAGTTACCGTTTGTCCGAGCCTGCTTTTCAGCGCCGCCGCCAATTCCCGGACCCGGATTGTTGGACATCGTAACGGACTACGAAGCGATGACTTGGCTGCCGATAACCCGGCGCGCCAGTACAACCT
>CAUZRT010000261.1:0-4974 GCA_963582235.1 Lentisphaeria bacterium | reverse complement strand
ATCAGAAATCGGTGCATTCGGATCGATGGGGATGCCCAGTGTCGCAGCGCTGGCGTACGTGGGGAATAGATTGACGAGGCACATGTGATCGGGATCACGCTCGCGGATGTAAGCCACGATCCTGCCCAACACGGGGAATCTGGCGGCGCTGGGCTCATCATAGATGTAATAGGCGTACATCGCGGGATGGTCCTTCACCTGCTCGATTATCGCATCGAGTCCCGCCCTCAGCCCCGGGTCGTCCAAGATGCGGGGGGTCATCGTCGGGTCGCCGAGACCGAGGGAGCCGGCATAAAAAAACCCACGCAGCCCCTGCGCGTGAGCAGCGTCGAGTTCTTCCACAGTCTGGCACCAGACCAGGTTGAAGCCACCGTCAGCCAGCTTCCCGGCGATGGCGGGCGTCACCGGCCCGAAGTTGGACCCCGGGCCTTGGTAGTAGTGGGTGATGGGAGCGCCGATCTCCCATTTGCTGCCCGCCGGTCGCCCAGGCGCGGCACCGGAAGCAAACGTGTCCGATGTTGTGCATACTACCGCCCCCAGCAGTATGAGGCCGAAGACCCTGTACAAGCATGTCCTCGAAGGACGAAGCTTAGACATTGCTTTTTCATTACTCATTCTTCTGATCTCCTTTCTTTGTACTTTGCAAACTATCGGCAATCGTTCGGTTGTCAAACGCTGATTAACCCGAATCCTGGCTCAATTACTTCTGCCGCCTGACCTGCCCTGCCGAAGCCCGCGGTTGCAGGGGACGGGCGCTGGTACACTGATGTTTCCGGCTCCGTGCTTGGGGATTTCAGCTGGTGTTCCGGCGTGAGCAAGGGGTCAATCGGCACGGCAGTGCGACCGGCAGGGCCTTCGGAAAATTTGGTAAAAGTCTCAGAGCAGGATCGGCTCTAAGGGGCGGGGGGGGCAAGTCAATTCAGAGGGGCGGGGGGTGTCACCGCCACACACGCGCCGCCGGCCCAGCGGACACCAGCCTCCATGGGAGACGTCCAGCTCGATGGCCGCATCCAGGTCGCCACGGTCTGCGCCAGTCTGGCCGCCGGACACGACCTTCGCAACAATTTTGGTTCTCATTCGGTCAGCGGCTTATCGGCTTCATCCCGTAACCGTTGCCACAGCGCATGCATGATCACCTGGGACGCCGTATCCGCATCGTCCGCGCCGGCGTCTTCGAGTAACTCGCGGTTCCCGGTCCAGAGGCCGAGGGAATTCCTGATTGTCGCGCCAAAGGGTGTAAAAAGCCCGTCCAGCTCGTCCTCGGCAAGCGCGGCGAGTTCCTCGCGTTTCCCGGTCGTCAGTTCACGGAAAACGGCGTCCACGACGGCGTCAATTGTCTTCGGCTGCCGGTTCGTCTCCACCAGTCTGAGCGTTGGTTTCTTCGCCTTCCACGAAAATGGCACCGGCGACGGTTGGGTCCAAATCATCCGGCAACATCGTACGGCTAACGGACGCGCGAGATCGGTCGGCTCGCAGTGAAAAATCGCGGGGTCTTGTCGGCGGCGAAAGATGGCGGATTTACACCAGCGATTTACACCAGTTTCGCCGACGCAAATCTTATCATCGGCTTTTCCGCTAGGCGGCGACCTACCGTGGATTTTCCGCCACGCGAGAGAACTTTCGCCTTGACCTCGGCCAGGGGTGGTGTAAATTTAGTGTAAATACAATCCGGTTTATTGACGGATATTGCCGGACAGACGCGGACACTGCAAACGATGGTTAAATCGCTTTCACCCGCGTCATATAAGGCCGGTAGCCTCGAAATCATTGGAGCCAGCGGCCGGACTCGAACCGGCGACCTGCGCATTACAAATGCGCTGCTCTACCAACTGAGCTATGCTGGCTGGTTTTTCGGTCATGCATTTTACATGACCCAGAAAATTAGCTAAGAAATCAAAATAAATCAATCCCTTGCCAGTGAAACGCCCCAATCGCCAGTCGGCTTTCTTCGTCATATACTGCGCCATTATGTCATAGCTCACACCGCGTACGAATACCGCCATTTTTATGTAAACAACTTGACTGTATGACAATACATCGCATCCCAAACAACATGGCAGCAGATGTGCGGTAATCATATCTGTGTCAACATTCGACGACACGCAACGGCAATAATCAGGACAGGGTTCTGGAGGGTGTGATATCGAACTCTGTAGGAGTTCCACAATTTCTGTGTGTCGGTTTGTCCAACCCTATCAGGGTTGAAATTCCTTTTCATCAGTAACCCAAGGTGGCTCCCGTTGAGCGGGATTACCATTGGATGTAATGTGTAACGCCTTTGGTGTAAAGATCCTACGTCACTACCAGCACACGAAATTACCTATCATACAAGTCGAAAACCCTCGAAGTCGGTAGCCGATGACAATGGACAAGTTAACGGAAAAGTCCCAGGAAACGCTGTCACAGGCGAACGACATCGGGATCAAGCGGAATCACCAGGAACTGCAGAGCCCCTGCATGTGCTGGCGGCATTGCTGCATGCGGACGATGGCTTCGTAATCGAGACCCTGCAGCAGATGGATGTCCCTATCGACGAAATCCGGGCCGAGGTCTATCAGCGCCTGAACCGGATTCCGGCAGTCACCGGCCCCGGTGTTGGACAAATGGGCGCCTCGCGGGGGTTTTCCAAAGTCCTAGTCGAGGCAGGGGACATCGCCGGACAGCTCAAGGATGAGTACGTCAGTGTCGAGCACCTGCTGGTCGGCCTAATCAGGGCAGACGACGACTGCCGGAAACTGCTTGCCGATTTCGGTGTCGACGAGGCCGCCGTCCTGGAAACACTGCAGACACTGCGCGGAAGTCAGCGAATCACATCGCAGAATCCCGAAGCCACGTACCAGGTTCTGGATAAGTATGCGCGTGATTTGACACAACTGGCGCAACAGAATAAGCTGGATCCCGTGATCGGTCGCGGCGACGAAATCCGGCGGGTGATCCAGATTCTGTCGCGACGCACAAAGAACAATCCGGTCCTGATCGGCGATCCGGGGGTCGGCAAAACGGCAATTGTCGAGGGGCTGGCATTACGCATCGTGGCCGGTGACGTACCGGAAGGACTCAAGAATCGGCGACTCGTCGGTCTCGACATAGGGGCGCTGATCGCCGGCGCCAAATTTCGGGGTGAATTCGAAGAGCGTCTCAAGGCCGTGCTCAAGGAAGTAACGGACTCCGGAGGCGAGATCATACTATTCATCGATGAACTGCACACGATCGTCGGCGCCGGCGCGGCGGAGGGGTCTATGGACGCCGGTAACCTTCTGAAGCCGATGCTGGCGCGCGGCGAACTGCATTGCATCGGTGCCACGACGCTCGATGAGTACCGTAAGCAGATCGAAAAAGACAAAGCGCTCGAACGCCGGTTTCAGACGGTCCTGATCACCCAGCCTTCGGTCGAGGACACAATCTCCATTCTGCGCGGACTCCGCGAACGCTACGAGGTGCACCACGGCGTCAAGATACGTGATGCGACGCTGGTCAGCGCGGCGATCCTCTCCGATCGCTACATCGCCGATCGCTTCCTGCCCGACAAGGCGATTGATCTGGTGGACGAGGCGGCGGCCAAGCTGCGCACGGAGATCGACAGCCGGCCCGCCGAGATTGATGAAGTGGCGCGCCGTAAAATGCAGTTGGAAATTGAAATCGCCGGCCTACAGAAGGAGACGGACCCGATATCGCGCGATCGTCTTGACCATCTGCAGAGCGAGTTGCAGGAGATCGATGAGAAGCTGGATGAGCTTCAGGGACAATGGGACGCCGAGAAGCAGTCCATCGGTAACCTCCAGGCCCTGCGTGAAGCCTTGGAACTGGCGCGGCACAACCTCGCCGTGGCCGAGCGCGAATACGATCTCAACAAGATGGCCGAGCTTCGCAACGGTACCATCCCGAACCTGGAAAAGCAGATCGCCGATGCGGAGGAGACGTTGCGTGATGCCGAGGGGCAGCGGCTGCTGAAAGAAGAAGTGGACGAAAACGACATTGCCGAAGTCGTCGGCCGCTGGACCAACATCCCCATTAGTAAGCTGCTGCAGGGCGAGCGGGAGCGCTTGCTGAAACTGGCGAATCACCTGCACGAGCGAATCATTTCCCAGGACGAGGCGGTGGAGGCGGTCGCTAACGCCATCATTCGCGCCCGCGCCGGGCTGCAGGACCCGCAGCGTCCGATCGGCAGCTTTATTTTCCTCGGCCCCACGGGCGTCGGCAAGACTGAACTTGCCAGGACCTTGGCCGACTTTCTCTTTGACGACGAGCGCGCCCTGATTCGCATCGACATGTCGGAGTACATGGAAAAATACAACGTTTCACGGTTGATCGGCGCGCCGCCCGGCTACGTTGGCTACGACGAGGGCGGACAATTGACCGAAGCCGTGCGCCGGCGGCCGTATGCGGTCATTCTCTTCGACGAAATTGAAAAGGCGCATCCGGAAGTATTCAATAGTCTTGCTTCAGCTCCTCGACGACGGCCGGCTGACGGACTCACACGGGCACGTCGTCGACTTCAAGAACACCGTCATTATTATGACCTCAAACATCGGCAGCCGTCACCTGACGGATGCCGACGTTGTCGAGGATACCAGGCGCGAGGCCGTGGTCGCGGAGCTCCGAAACGTCTTCCGGCCTGAATTCCTCAACCGCATCGAAGACATTGTCGTTTTCAAGTCGTTGACGCCCGACGATCTAATCACAATCGTCGACATTCAGATTCAGCAGTTCGAAGAACGGTTGCAGGGCTTGAAAATCAGGATGACGATTGCGGACTCCGCAAAAAAGCAACTGGTTGCCGAAGGCTTCGACCCGGTGTACGGGGCACGGCCGCTGAAACGGGTGATCACCAAGCACCTCGAGAATGCCGTCTCGCGGATGATCGTCGCCAACGAGTTGGAGGAAGGCGACACCCTCCACATCGATTACGACCGCGAATTTCGATTCGAACGGGCAGAGCAGTGAACGCGGAGTTCTGTCGCCATTCGATACAAA
>CAUZRT010000260.1:0-4997 GCA_963582235.1 Lentisphaeria bacterium | reverse complement strand
CCTGGAGAATCCGCTGATCGCAACGGAACGCCGGCGTGTTGTACTGGAGAAACTGTTCAAAGAAAGACTGGATGTATTGTCGTTTCAGTTTCTCCTGTTCCTCGATGAGAAGGATCGACTTAATCTACTGGCCCAGATCTGCGATTATTTCGAAGATTTCTATTACGAGCTCAAGCGGATCCTGAAGGTCAAAGTCGTCAGCGCCCGTGCATTGACGGCTGAGCACGTTGCCGCAATTAGTGAGCGGCTGAAAGTCCGTTTTGATCGCGAGATTGATTCGCAGGTAAGCCTTGACGCGACCTTGCTCGGGGGATTTCGGGTCATCGTCGGTGATCAGGTGCTCGATTACAGCCTGCAGACACAGCTTCTCGAGTTTAACCAAAAGGTAATCCACGCGTAAGAGGAAGATTGTCATGGCAATCGATTTAAGGCCGGAGGAAATTTCCGCGATTCTGAAAGAACAGTTGGCCGATTTCGAGATGAAGTCGGAATCGTACGAGATCGGTACGGTATTGAGTATTGGCGACGGCATCGCCCGTGTGCATGGGCTGGGAAAGGTGATGGCCGGTGAGCTGGTCGAGTTTCCCGGGAATTTGATGGGTATGGCGTTGAATCTTGAAGAGGACAACGTCGGCATCGCCATCTTCGGTGAGGACACCCATGTCAAAGAGGGTGATCAGGTCAAGCGTACGGAAAAGATCGCGTCCGTACCGGTTGGCGACGCCTTGAACGGGCGCATCGTCGACGCGCTTGGAACCGCGATCGACGGCAACGCACCGATTGCCGTTCAGGAGACGCGGAACATCGAGATCAAGGCGCCGGGCATCATCGAGCGGCAAGACGTCAAGGAGCCGCTGCAGACCGGACTTAAGGTCATCGATGCCCTGACGCCGATTGGACGCGGACAGCGCGAACTGATCATCGGCGACCGCAAGACTGGCAAAACGGCGCTTGCCATTGATACGATCATTAATCAGCGGGGCGAGGACGTCCGCTGCTTTTACGTCGCCATCGGTCAGAAGCGCTCGACTGTTGTGCAGGTGTTCGAAACGTTGAAAAAACACGGCGCCATGGAATACACGACGATTGTCGCGGCGACGGCGTCCGATCCGGCGCCCATGCAGTTCATCGCGCCGTACGCCGGCTGTACCATGGGTGAACACCTGCGCGACAACGGCCGGCACGCACTGATCATCTATGACGACCTGACGAAGCAGGCGCAATCGTACCGCCAGCTGTCCTTGCTGTTGCGGCGGCCGCCCGGTCGCGAAGCTTTTCCCGGCGACATTTTCTATCTGCACAGCCGCTTGCTGGAGCGCGCCGCGAAGATGAGCGAGGAGCGCGGCGGCGGCAGCCTGACAGCCCTGCCGGTGGTCGAGACCCAGGCCAACGATGTTTCGGCATACATTCCGACAAACGTCATCTCGATTACGGACGGCCAGATTTTTCTGGAGTCCGATCTTTTCAATGCCGGCCAGCGGCCGGCCATTAACCCCGGCATCTCGGTATCGCGGGTCGGCGGCGATGCCCAGATCAAGGCCATGAAACAGACGGCCGGATCCCTTCGACTCGACCTGGCGCAATATCGAGAATTGGCGGCGTTCTCACAATTTGCCTCGGATCTGGACGTTGCCACTCGTCGCCAACTCGAGCGCGGCGAGCGGCT
Organism: Lentisphaeria bacterium; assembly: GCA_963582235.1. Classification (GTDB taxonomy): domain Bacteria; phylum Verrucomicrobiota; class Lentisphaeria; order JABSQK01; family CAJWLW01; genus CAUZRT01. The sequence continues at coordinate 3,331 of CAUZRT010000260.1, read as the reverse complement.
TATGGAAATAATCAAACAGGGCGTTAATATGCCGCAGCCGGTCGCCCATCAGGTCGCCATAATTTATGCGGGCGTCAACGGTCATCTGGACGACATCGCCATCGATCAGGTGCGCGACTTCGAAGCCAAGCTGCACGAAGCGTTGGAATCGGCGTACACCGACTTTGTGGAACAGTTCAACAATGTGAAAGAAATGACTGACGACCTCAAGGAGCAGTTGGACAAGATCATCGGCGAAGTCAAACGAACGTTTCAGGGATGAGTTGAGCGGAATCGTCGATTTCCGATTTCGATTACCAATTGCCAATTGCAGTCGGCACTATCGTCACATACTCGAATCATGATTCGCCGGATTCCGCCCAACCACCCATCACCGGTTACCTCAAGCCAAGTGTAACGAACGCGGGCGCTGAGTGACGACGTTCAGTCCGCCGGCTGGCGGCCGGATCCTCGTCCTTCGTTCTCGGAGCGCGTCAGCGCGATCTCCGGGCATAACAGGAAAGCAATAGGAATTGAGGACGACACGTGAGTCGCGTTGCGACAACGTCGCTCACGCGATACAGAACGGCCGTGCTCGGAGCTGCGGACAGGAGAGAACATACGCGTCGAGGCGCGACGACAGGATACCGCGCCGCTCACGCGTTACGTTATCTACTCTCGATTATTAACCATTCCCGATGAGCGCCGTCAATGCCAAGCCTCAAAGAATTTGATACAAAACTCACCAGTCTCAAGAATACGCAGAAGATGACCAAAACGATGAAGATGGTCTCGGCGAGCAAATTGCGGCGGGCCCAGGATGCACAGCGCAACGCCGTGCTGTATGCACAGCATCTGAAAGAGCTTATCGGGCGCCTGGCTGCGTCCGTGGAAGCCGTTGCCCATCCGCTGCTGACGCCGCGGTCATCGGTGAAGAACGTGCTCATGCTGGTCATTACCTCCGATCGCGGTCTATGTGGCGGTTTCAACAACAATCTGGTCAAGCAGGTGCACAACTGGGTCCGGGAGAAGGAGCCGGCGTTCGAGAACGTCTACTTGAGCTGTTGCGGCCGGCGCGGGTTTATGTACTTCCGGACCAAGGTCGACGTGCGAACACATTATGAAGAGGTCACGGACAAGCCCAATTTCGTCGAAGCCGGCAAGATCAGCACAGAGTTGGCGGAATTGTTCGTCAATGGCGAGGTCGACGAGGTCTACATGGCATACAACCTGTTCAAGAGCGCCTTGAGGCAGACGCCGACGATCGCGAAGCTGCTCCCCATCGAGCCGGGTGAAATTGAACGTCAAGAGAAAGGCATCGCTTTGAACTACATCCTCGAGCCGGCCGAACCGGAGCTGTTGGCGCGGCTACTGCCGAAGTCCGTCAATTATAAAATCTACCATGCGTTGATCGAGAATTCCGCCGGTGAGCACGGCGCCCGGATGACCGCAATGGACAGCGCGACGAACAACGCCGATTCCATGATCGATATATTCACATTGAAGCGCAATCGGGCTCGGCAGGCTGCCATTACTACGGAGCTCATCGAAATCGTCGCCGGCGCCGAGGCGTTGTAGAAATTTCTGTACCGAAAATTTACGGGAGAACTCAGCTAATGACGACCGAAATACAGCAAGCGGCAGGACGCGTTACCCAGGTCATGGGCGCTGTCGTTGATGTGGAGTTTCCTACCGGGGAACTGCCGCCGATCTATAACGCACTCAAGGTATCGAATCCGTCAATCAGCGATGAACCGTGGAACCTGACTCTGGAAACGGCTCAGCATCTCGGCAACAACGTCGTCCGCACAATCGCCATGGATTCGACGGATGGCCTCGTGCGGGACGTCGAAGTCATCAACACGGGTGGTGTCATCACCATGCCGGTCGGTGAAGGTACGCTTGGCCGGGTCATGAATCTTCTTGGGGAACCCATAGACGATGCCGGCCCGATTGAATTTGACGAACGCATGCCGATCCATCGTCCGGCGCCGCTGTTCGATCAGCAAGACACTTCGGAGACGCTGCTCGTCACGGGTATCAAGGTTGTTGATTTACTGGCGCCCTATCGTAAGGGGGGAAAAATCGGTCTTTTCGGCGGTGCCGGCGTTGGCAAGACGGTAATCATTCAGGAACTGATCCGCAACATCGCCACGGAGCACGGCGGTTATTCCGTTTTCGCCGGCGTTGGCGAGCGCACGCGTGAGGGGACGCAGTTGTATCGCGAGATGCGTGAGTCCGGGGTAATCGAGAAGACGTCAATGATTTTCGGGCAGATGAATGAGCCGCCCGGCGCCCGCGCGCGTGTTGGGCTCTCGGCCTTGACGGTAGCCGAGTATTTCCGCGATGAAATGCACCAGGATGTCCTGCTGTTTATCGACAACATCTTTCGCTTTACGCAGGCCGGGTCCGAGGTGTCGGCATTGCTCGGGCGCATCCCGTCTGCCGTCGGTTACCAGCCGACACTCGGCACCGACATGGGCGAGTTGCAGGAACGTATTACCTCGACCAAGGCGGGCTCGATCACCTCGATCCAGGCCATTTACGTGCCGGCGGATGATTACACCGACCCGGCGCCGGCCGCGACCTTTGCACATCTAGATGCGACAACAGAGTTGTCGCGGCAGATCGCCGAGCTCGGCATTTATCCTGCCGTCGATCCGTTGAGTTCATCGTCGACCATTCTTGCTCCCGAAACGGTCGGTACGGAGCACTACATGGTGGCGCGCGGTGTCCAGGAGATTCTGCAGCGCTACAAGGAGTTGCAGGACATCATCGCGATTCTGGGCATGGATGAATTGTCTGAGGAGGACCGGTTGACAGTCGAGCGCGCTCGAAAGGTCCAGAAATTCCTGTCGCAGCCGTTCTTTGTTGCCGAGCAGTTTACAAGTATAACGGGTGTCTACGTCGAATTAGAGGACACGATTCGTTCGTTTCAGGAACTGCTCGAAGGCAAACATGATGACGTGCCCGAGCAGGCTTTCTACATGGTCGGCAACATTGACGATGTCCTCGAAAAGTCAAAGAAGATACTGGTTTGAGACCCTCAACCCTCCATTAACCATCGCCGTCGCGGCTTGCGCTTCGACGGCCCGCCATGGCTGCGACATTCATTCTCTCCATCCTGACGCCCGAGGGCAGCGTATTTGAGGACTCTGTCGAAGCGGTCGTCGCACCGGCCGCCGAAGGTTACCTCGGCGTGCTTGCCGGGCATGCGCCGATGCTGGTGGCGCTGCAGAAAGGCATACTCGAGGTGACGTCCGAATCCGGTGACAAACTCTTATTCGAATCCGGGGAGGGCACGCTCGAGGTGACCACCGGGGGATGCTTTATCCTCGTCGACAACGCTGAC
>CAUZRT010000259.1:0-5034 GCA_963582235.1 Lentisphaeria bacterium | reverse complement strand
CCATCGCAGTCCACTCAAGGGCTTCAGCATCGAGTTTGCGGATTATCGGCAATACGCGCCCGGCGACGATCTGCGGCATCTTGACTGGCGTGTGTTCGGACGCAGCGATCGGCTCTATATCCGACAATACGAGGAGGAGTCGAATCTGCGCGTATACCTGTTTATCGACGGTTCGAAATCCATGACATATAGCCTCGACGGCCCCAGCAAATACCGCTTCGCCTGCCGGCTCGCAGCCGCTCTGGCATATGTGACGGCCCTACAGCATGACAGCGTCGGGTTGACAATCTGTAACGCGGAGACGGTCGAGCAGATTCCAGTAAAGTCCGGATTAGCTCACCTCCGCCTGCTGGCGAACACTATGGCGGCATACATTCCGGACCACGAGGCCAACCTGGCGCGCAACCTTTGCCTGCTGGCCGAGGCCATACCGCGGCGGGCATTGATCGTGGTGGTCAGCGACCTCTTCGATGACACCCAGGAACTCCGCCGCGCGCTGGCGCTGCTGAGAAAGCGGAAGCACGACGTCATCGTCTATCACGTGCTTGACCGGGCCGAGATCGATTTCCCTTTCCGTTTTCTTGGCAACTTCGAGGATCTCGAGACCGGGGATCGACTGGTGATAAACCCTCGAGACGTAAAGGAGGCTTACCAGGATGCCGTTATCGAGTTCCTGAAGGACACCCGCTCATACTGCAACGGGCTGGACATAGATTACAACCTTGTGACAACCGAGACGGACGTCCCTCGAATGATCCGGCGGCACCTGAACCGGAGGCAGGGCAAAAAGGGCTGAGACATCCGCCGTCGATCATCGCCGTTGCGTCACTGCCGCGGCCCGCTCGCCGCGTCAGTGCGTGCGGTGGGCGTTCGGCGTTTTCTTCTAAGACTCAGCACCGGAATCGTCTTGCCTCGTCGTGCACCGTCTTCGCGTGAGTTTGTCGGCTGACGGATCGCAACACGACCCATGTCGTCTCGCGAATCGGCGGAGGGATCGGTACACCCGCCTTCGCCCGATGGGCTACGGCGTGGCACGCGAAGACGGCGCAGAAAGACGGAATATGAGCGTCGGTTGCCCGCACGGCACAAATCGCCTCGCTACTCAGTCTTCAATTGTAGGCGTCCGCGGCAATCCTCAGCAATCGACCTGCAGCGGGACAGACTCCATCCAGCAAAGGGCCTTCGAAGGACCTTTGGCGTAATCATCACGGATGCAACCGGCAGCGTCAATGACCCCCGGCTCGCGCTGCTCCCTGTAAAACATCTTCGCATCCAGGGACTTGAGATTACGAATACGATCAGGATCAAAGAAAGCGCTGCCAATTCTCAACTTGATCGTATTAGGAATTTATTATTATGAGGCTCAACAGCACTTAACTCGTAATCGATGTTCGAATACAGAGCGATTACGAATGGATCGATTATCACGTGACCGCGTTGGCGCGGAACGTGACTCACGCGGCGAATGGGTCGATTACGAATCACGGATAAAAAGCCCCGACGAAGCCGGTTAACTTGAATCACGAGTCCTTAGCTTCCAAACACCCGGGTGATTTCATCGACCTCGAACTGCGGCCAGTCGATCAATTCCCCGCCGGCGCATTTCAGGGTTTCAACGCCGACACCGGCATTCAATACCTCGCCAATGCAGGTCGCCGCGACGCCGGCATCCCGGATCCGCTTCGTCAACGCTTCACAGGCATCCGGCCGGCAGCAGATCAGCAGACTTCCGGAGCCGATCAGCCCCAACGGATCAATGCCGAGCACCCGGCACAAACGTTCGATTTCGGAAAACACGGGGACCTGGTCCCGATCCATCCTGAGACGATGCCGACCAGCGGCGCTCAGTTCCATGACCGCCGTCGCCAAACCGCCTTCGGTGACATCGTGCATGGCCGTGACCGCCCCGGATTCAGCGGCGACACGCGCTTCTTTGAGCACTCCGATGCCGGGTGACCGAAGAAACTCTCGGCATCGCTCGATGTCGGCCGCAGAGATGCCGAGCTCCCGCAGCTTCGCCGGCAGCTCGCGGGCGATGATGGCCGTGCCCTCGACGGCAACGCCTTTGGTAAGTACCAGACAGTCGCCGGTCCTCATGTTCTCTTTCTTGATTAGATGGTTCCGGGCAACGGTCCCGATCAGTTGCCCGGAGATCACCGGCCGGGTGACCGCATCGGTGATCTCCGTGTGACCGCCACAAAGAGTCATGCCGTGTTCGACGGCGGTCTCCGCAAGGCTTTTCATGGTCTCCCGCACCTGCGCGGCCGCGCACCCCGGCGGCATCAGCAGAGTCGTCAGAAGCCAGCGCGGGACCGCGCCACTGGTGGCGATATCATTGGCATTGACCAGCACGGTGTAGTACCCGATGGCGTCGGTCGCGAATGTAATCGGGTCGCTCTTGAGGACGACGACATCCGTCCCAGCAACATCGACGGCGGCGATATCCTCGCCGACGCCGGGCTTGATCAGGAGTGACGGATCGCAAATGTCCAGTTCGCCGATGAAATCATCGAGCAGGTCATTGGGCAGCTTACCGGCGGGTAGCGGCATGTGCAGCCGAACGATGCCGATGAGCTCGCCCAGCTCGGTGACCGTGTAGTCGGGCGGCTTCAGCGCCGCTGGATATTCATTGCCCGTGTGCAGGTAAACGGTGGGTGCACCCGCCTTGTGTCCCGCTTCGACGTCAAAGATGTAGTCGCCGACAACCAGCATGGCTTCGACCGGGACGCCCATCCTCTGAGCGGCGAGATGGACGCCGTCCGGCTCCGGTTTGGGCGCCGGCGTATCATCCCGGGAGACAACGACATCGAAGTCGGCAATGGTGATCTGCTTGAAATTAGCCAGCGCCCGCTCAACACAGCGCCGGCTGTTGCGGGTAAGGATGCCGACCGGGAGCCGGCGCGATTTCAAGAATTGAATCAACGCCTCCGCCCCCGTATTGGGCTCCGACTTCTCAGCGGCTGCGAACTCGATGCGGTCGAGTTTTTCGTGCGCTTTGGTTCGCGCTTCCGTGCCGGGAAGCTCGCTGATGTACTCGAGGATAGGTATACCCGCCGGACAACCGATGGCTGCGCGAATCTTAGGAAAATTCAGCACACCGGCGCGGGTCAGTGTCCCGTCGAAATCGAATAGAACCGCACAGATAAGCATGGTGTGAAATTTTGTCAGCGGACTGTAATCTTTACAATAGGAACAATAATGTCTTTACACGTCCTGTTTCAGCGGAGCGTCCGCCGCATGGCAACGGCTCGCCCGGTCCGTCGGCTGACGGATCGACCTCCAATGGGGAAGACCCAACACCCGACTTCGCCCTCCATAGCTTCGTCGGGATAGCGCCCAACATAGGTTTCACTTATGAATCCCACAGCCATCTCACGAATCACGCGCGCCGCTACGATCATGGTTCTCTCTGCCGGCCTTATGTGCGAGGCCGGCGATGCCGAAACGGCCGAGGCCGCGCCAAATGTTCCCGCCGAGACGGCCGGGGAATCGCCAGTCAGCGACGCGGCAGCGAAAACCATAACTGTGCAAGCGCAGGCCGTGCGCAAGGTTTCCCGACACCCCGTTCTGCTTTACCTGAAGACACGCTCGGAGCTGATTGCGATCATGAAAGGCCCGAAAGGACGTCTGTACACCATCAAGGACGAAAAAGGTGCGGTCATTCTTCGCGATGCCACGGTCAAAAAGTTTCAGGCCGAGCTTCCCGGTCTCTACAAACGGCTCGCACCTGCCATCGGCGGCGTGTTCTGGGCCGGCATGTGAGGATTGGACCGCCGTCGTTCAGGGCAGAATGCTCCGGTAACCCGCTGAAGTCTGAATACTTTCCTGAAACTTAGGTGTTCGGTGTTGGGTTATTGGTGTTGGGGAGCCGATAGATTGCAGTCATCCCCTTGGAGGGCGAGCGTCCGACAATTGCGAAAATCGTGGCGGGTATCTCCGTAATTCGATGTTGCCCCGAGGAGCAGTCCGTGGGTGGCCATGCCTCCCAACCAGTAGGCGGGGGTGTGTAACATGATGATTCGAATAGTAGTTCCACTCGTAGCAAACAACTTCGACCAGACGCCCCCCCCAGCAACACGCCCACAGCCAGATGAAGACTTATGCTGTAGACTTCCGTCAAGTTAAAATCGCGAAAGCAGCACAGCCCTTGCGCCGATGGGAAGGCCCAAAAACGAAATAGGCGCTGGCTTTCACAGCCGGCGCCTGCTTCTTTAAGCAACAAGATCGATATCGGCGTTAGAAGGCTGCGTTCACACCCAGCATGAGAATATCGGACTTGGCGTTGCGATCGCTGTGCGTTTCACCTTGCTCCACGTTGCCGCCACTGATGAAGTTAAGCGGCACATAGCCTTCAGTGTGAATGTACTCGGCGAACAGCTTCACGCTCGGTGTGACAAAGGTGGCGAGACCCAGAACCCACTGGTCTTGGTCCTCCCACTCCGCGCCGTCCGGCCCTGCTGTGAAGCGGCTGAATTCCAGCGACAGATCAACATCCTTCTCAAACCATTCCATACGGTACTTCGCGCCCAATCCCAAGCTGCTGACTTCATGTGCTTCGAACTCCGGAATGTGCGGGTTAAACGTACCGGGCCACTCGTCTACGGTCTCCGCGAACTCAGCCTGGAATTGAAAATCTCCAAGCGTCAGCTGCGCGTAAACATCATACGCCGGGTTATTGTCATCGCAGGACACGAAGTGCGTCACCGGGAACTTCTGACAGTAGGCGCTGCCCTCCTGATATGATGCACCCAGCACCAGGCTGTCGCCGTCGCCGAATGAAAAGGTGTAATTGGCATCGACAACGTAGTTATTGAGCTTGCTGGGAATGTTGGTGTCATCAACAGGCATATTATGGGCGCGGAATTGTGCGCCGCCCTGTACACCCATGACAGCCAGACTCAGCCCGCCTTTATAATACCCTCCTTGAACGCCGTAAGCCAGACCACCAAACGCATGCCAGACTGTCGATGCTGTAAACGGGTTGACGGTGTCGGTCAGGCCGAACGGCGTCGCCATCTTACCTAAGCTCAGGTA
>CAUZRT010000258.1:0-5052 GCA_963582235.1 Lentisphaeria bacterium | reverse complement strand
TCATCCGCATACATCTGGACGGCGAGACTATTTTGTTTCTGGTTCGAGACGCAAATAACCGCCAAAGCATTCTCCTTGGCCCGAGAGAGCGCCGGTAAAAGCATGGACGCCAGAATGGCTATGATGGCGATCACCACCAGCAGTTCGATCAGCGTGAAACGGTGTTTAACGCTCGTGGTGTTAACGCTCGGCAGTAGCCGCCCATGTAGCCGATGGGATCGAATTGTTCTGCTGGCCCTGAACGTGGCCGAAGGGTGTATGCCGAAGGGCAGTTCTGCCAAGTTAAACTTGTATTTCCTGGCTTGCATAATAGGAGTCCGAATTCGATGTAAGAAGTGAGCTTCTCGCCGAGCCATCAGGCAACGGTTGACGCTTTATTACCTATACCGCGTTAATAAAACACCATAAGTAGTCAATACTACATGAACATTGCAATATTAACAAGTTCCACGCCATTGGATGGGAATTTCTTGGCGGGCCAAAAACCAAAGGCCAGGTTAGTCCCCGCCCATGCCACGACCAACCTCCCGGATTAATAATTTACCCCATCACCGGACAGGGGAGGGGGTAGGGAACCTTGGACCGGGTGCTTCGGAGCCGGCAGCAAGCCTGTGCCTCCTTCGCCATGACCTGGCCGGTGATGCCGCAGAACATGGGGTACCGATACCACCACGCGCCGGCTCGTGTCCACCTACAGTTTGCTCACGGTGTTGTCGCCAAAGTTCGTCACCCAGATGTTGGCCCCGTCGAAGGCCACGCCGCGAGGAGCGTTGCCCGTGTTGAAGGAAGGCCACGGCGTGGTCCCGGATTCCTTGTCCTCGTGCCAGCGGAGCAGGGAAATCTGCATTGGTTTGCGGGTGCTCGTTTGGACCGAGCCGTCGGGAAACGTGAAGCCCGAGCTGGTGGATATGTCCGCACCGAGTGGGAGAACATCCTGCGCGTCGACAACCTGAGCGAAACAATATTGTTTCGCGACTATCTGCGGTCAGTCAAAGGATAGACCACATCGATGGTTGCTTGCCTAGCGCACTGTCGAGGATAATCGAAGTTGGTTTCGCAATCTTGTTCATCGGTGTCATGTTGATGGTTGTGGCCGACATCGGCCGCTAAATTCTCTGGCTACTTGTGCGACGGCGCGCGACAGGCGACCGAGACAAGGAGAGAGATCGAGAGATTTTGGACAAGTTTCATCGATCCAGAGCCGCGAACCGCGGATGAATGTCAACAACGGCCTGGATCGAACGTCGGGTAACCTCGCTATCGCTCGATGCGCTCCGTCGATCAGGCTGGACGTTCGCGCAGTCAGCAAGAGGACATCATCCGGCGGCCAAATCGTAATCGCGCTCGTTGTCGATGCGCGACGGAAGCGACACGAAAACCAGTCTGACGGGATTTCATTCGAACTGATTTCGGATTTCAACTCGGAGTCAATTACGAGCGCGATTACGAGAGGGAAGACCGGAACGCGAACCAGTCGCTGCAGCATAACCCGAGACCTCGATTCGTTCGGCCCGGCTAACTGAGCTTACACTTTGGGAAGTAGGAATGAGAGACACGACCGGCGTTGAATACCATAAGCTACGTCCGCGGCAACTGGTGGCACGGCGGACGTCTTGCCCGGTCGCTTATCTTCCTTTGGGCATCCTGGAATGGCATGGCGTCCATAATCCCCTTGGACTCGATGGCGTCAAGAGCCATGCGGTTCTCTGCTACCTTGCTCAAAGGCTGGGAGGCGTCGTCATGCCGCCGCTTTTCTGGGGAGATCGCAGGAGGGAGATTTGCGAACTTGCCTTCGACCCCGAGGTCGTCACGTGGTTGCCGCCGGGAACACCGGACCACACGCGTCTCATTGTTGAAGAAATGCGCCTGCCAAAGGAAAGTCTCCAGGCTGCGGCAGACCGTTCAGAAAAGACGGGGGGATGGCGGCTTTGGGTTGAGTTGGTGATACACATCTTTTTCCAGATCGAATCTCTTGGGTTCAAACTGATCGTTCCCTATGCCGGCCACTTGCCGCAGAGAGCACCGCTTGAGGAAGCGGCTGAAGGCTACATTCACGCTGGTGGGCAGACGAAGGTGTTTGTGTTGAGCAACCAGGTCGACCCAAAGGACGAGGATCATGCAGCCCACTTCGAGACATCACTCATGATGACGCTCTGCCCGGAATTCGTCGAACTGGGCGAACTGGACCCATACGCAGAATTCCACACCGGTGTTCTCGGGCTTGACCCGCTCCAACATGCCTCAGTGGAGTTCGGTAAAGAGATTCTTGCCGGTTTTGAATCTGTTCTTACAGAGCAGGTAAGGTCACTATCACAGACTCCCGACAATCCCATGCAGGCGCTGCCAAATGGCGCGCCTGATGACTGACGTTATCCCGGAAGAAAAGAACTTACACCACGGAGTTACGGAGACACGGAGGAGGAGACCCGTTGATTTCACCGCGTCTGGGTACAGCCTCAATGGAATCAACCGCTACTTTTATAGTGAAGGACGGTCATCGGCAGGATGACATCCCGGTACTTGCCCCGAACGTAGATGTCACGGAGCACATCGTCGGCGATGCCCCAGATGAAGTTGGCGATCCAACTGAGCTGGTTCTTATCCATGTTTATGCTCCGTGATTTGAGGCGGGCGAACTATTCAGATGATCCGGCGCCTGTTAACTAAAAAACGGTACCCACACAAAACTTTCCGGACCGTCGAATCCGACGTACGATCCTCTACCCCCCCCTTCGTATAGTCGGTCCTGGTCAGCTATCTCGACGTGGCCATCGGCATAAATAGTATTTGCCCGCCTTGCATGTCTTAAATGACCACTGTGCGTTTCTACGCTGCCTCTGTGCCATATTCTTACCATCTCCATGCTTCCACCCGCAATGTTGCCCCTGCATGAATCAATTATAATGGGCTGGTTCTGAGGGCTCTGAAATCAGACTTGGGTTTTTAAGAACCTTCTATCGCCGGGGAGGGTGAATTCGAGACGAATTTCCGGGCCATCTGCGATGGTCCCATACGCCGCATACGCATTGGTGGCTCTGTCATATGTTCGGGGGGCGACACTGGGGCAGGCAAAGGTTCCCGTGCCGCTAATATATCCGGTGTCATAAATGCGGTCATACCACCAGATATTGCCCATGTCATCGCCGCTTTGCGACCCCTGCCACTGCATCGTCAAGAACCACGAATCACTATCATCCGCATACATCTGGACGGCGAGACTATTTTGTTTCTGGTTCGACACGCAAACAACCGCCAAAGCATTCTCCTTGGCCCGAGAGAGCGCCGGTAAAAGCATGGAAGCCAGAATGGCAATGATGGCGATCACCACGAGCAATTCAAACAGGGTGAAACGGTGTTTGACGCTCGGGGTGTTAACACTCGGCAGTAGCCGCCCGTGTAGCCGACGGGATCGAATTGTCCTGCCGGTCCTGAGCGTGGTCGACGGGTGCATGCCGAAGGACAGTTCTGACAAGTTAAACTTGCACTTCCTGGCTTGCATCATAGAACTCCGAATTCGATGTCAGAAGTGGACCTCGCCGAGACATCAGGCAACGGTTGACGCTTCATTACCTACCTCGTTAAAAAAGCGTCATAAGTAGTCAATTACATCAACATTGCAATATTGACAAGCTCCACGCCGTTGGATGGGAATTTCTTTGGCGGGCCAAAGACAAAGGGGATTGTTGTTCCGGGTACCGACGGAACTATTCAACAATAAGAATGCCCGCGCTGCAACCTGACCCCGTGCCGGATTAATCGCCGCCGGCGTCACTTTTTACCCGCCTGCACGATTTTTCGCAATTGTTCGGACAATGCTGGCGGTTAGTGCGGGGGAATGAGCTGCATCTTGCCACAAAAAAGCCCCCCATAGCACTGACTGACTATGAGGAGCTGAATTCGTTGCCGCAGGTTTCCGGTCATGCTTGAGCCCGAGCACGTGCGATAACCAGCTTAATCGCATGGACGGGTGACCGAGGGCTTCGGTAACCGGCAGCAGCCTGTCCTCCTTCGCCATGACCTGGCCGGTGATGCCGGAGAACATGGGGTGCCGATATCACCCCGCGCCAGTTCGTGTCCACCTACAGCTTGCTCACGGTGTTGCGCTCTTGCTGTCAACAACGCGCAGATTGACAGTCACTCTGCGAGGCTCCGACGCGATGCGGACGCCGAGTTCGTTGTGCACTGTGATCACGCCATTGATATCGTCACCGTAATCGTTTCCCGCCAGGGTTATTACCTGAACCGTCGGCCCCGTTTTCTCCTCGTACACCGAGCAGTTCACAAACTCGACGCTGCCCGTTCCGTTTGCCGACGACCTTTGCATATTGAGCACTACCGCTGTCCCCTGCGAGTTGATCCAGTTGCAGTTGACGAAGCAGATCTTCAAGTGGCCGACTGATAGGCCATAAACATTAGCCCCGGCCTGTCCCATATTCTCTGACAGGCAGTTGATGAACTCGATCGTGCCCTTTGGTCCTACATCGCCCGGCACCCGCACGCACATGCCGCAATCGCTGCCCATATCGGGTTGGCTCATTCGTGCGACGCAATTCTCAAGCGAATTGAAATCGGCTCGCTTTTTCCGTCGCGGTAATCATTGGCCCGGACAAACATGCCGTGGCCGGCGTTGTTTTCGAACAGGAAGTTGCCCTGGCCTGCAAGATTTTGCATGCCAACCCGCCAAACTATATTCAGGAAATTCGCGATACTGCGGAGGTCGTTATTGCTACGCTGATGATCACCGCCAACGTCTGCGAATCAGACTGCGATATCGGTGAAGAAATCAACGCTGCCATCGACATCGAGATGAATAAATGAGCGGGTAAGGGTTCACATTGCAGGCAGTGACAGCGACGAGCGTGCACATCCGGCGTCTGAGTCAGCCGTCGGATATGTTTGAGCAGTTTTTTCACATTTGGCTCAACTCATGATTGATTTCGATGTCGGACTTACTTCTCAGGCAACATATCAAATAAAAAAAATCGACCTCGATGCCTATACAGATGAGATAAGAAGTGATTTTTTCGGCTGGCACCATATATTGCCGATGAT
>CAUZRT010000257.1:0-5070 GCA_963582235.1 Lentisphaeria bacterium | reverse complement strand
GTTATGGTGTTGGCGTCCTTCTCCAGCAGCCGCAACGCCACCAGCGCGTCGATGAGCAGTTCCATCGAGCGCCGCGGCGTGGCGAGCCGCGCGCACAGGTTCTCGAGGTCCCGGCCGCCCCCGGCCAAGGCATTGAAGACACCCAGATCGACGGCAGTAAATAGGACGCACGATCGCCAGTAGGCGACCGAAAGCTCGAAGATCGGCGTGGGGTCGACGATTGGCGACGGCTGCGGGTTGCCATCGGGTTCGGAGTTGGATTGGTGACGCATATTACGCATCTTGCGTAATGTATGACTCGGAATCATTCAGGCCAACTGCTCGAGCAATGCCTCGGGGGTCGTGACCGGGTTTTCGCAGGCGAAGTTCCGGCAGACATAGGCCGTGGCGCGGTCGTCGATCGCTGTCTTGTCCCTGAGCAACGGCACTTCCGGTCCGGGATCGGTATCGTCTCCGGCGCCGACGGCTTTGAAGGCGACAATGCGGTTGGGAAGAAACCGGCTGTTCAGGGCGTCGATCATGGCTCGAGTGCCGGGCGTATCGGGTGTCCCGACGACAGCAATCTCAACGGGCGGATGAAGATAATAATCGGCGGCCAGAAGCATGTTCATGTATCCGCGTGGCGTTTGCTGCATACCTTTGAGATTCCGCCTCAAGATGGCTTCGGCCATGTCGTAGTAATCGTTGTTATCGAAAAATCGGGACAGGCGCAAAAGATTCATGGCAGCGATTGAATTTCCCGATGGGACCGCACCGTCGTACGTCGGCTGCGTCCGCATAAAGAGTGTGGTGTGTTCAGCGGACGTGAAATAGAAGCTCTTGTTGGATGGCTCCCAGAACCTGTCGATCATGGTGCGGGTCGTCCGCAGCGCAAGCTGCAGCCAGGCTCGGTCAAAGGTGGCTTCATACAGATCGATAAAGGCAGCGCCGACGTTGCTGTAGTCGTCGAGGTAGCCGGGCAGTTTGCATTGGCCATTGCAGAAAACGTGCTGCAAACCGCCATCGGGCATCATGGTGTCGCGAATGAACTGTCCCGCGGTGAGCGCCGCATTCCGGTATCGTTCTTCCCCGAGCACGCACGACGCGCGCGCGAAACTTGAAATCATCAGGCCGTTCCAGGCCGCGATGACCTTGTTGTCTTTTCCGGGCCGAATCCTTTGTTCGCGTGCTGCGAACAGCTTCTCCCGGGCCGCATCTGTGCGGGCCAGCAGTTCCTCTTCGGAGATGCCGTGTTTCTGTGCGTTGGTGCGCGCGTCATACCGAATGTTGAGAATATTGGCGCCCTCGAAATTGCCGTTTTCGGAAACGCCGTAGCAACCGCTGAACAACTCAGTATCGTCCGGCCCGAGGATTTTTTCGATTTCCACTTTCGACCAGACATAGAATTTTCCTTCTTCCCCTTCGCTGTCCGCATCTTCCGCCGCATGGAAGCCGCCGCCCGTGTCGGTCATGTCGCGGCCGACATAATCGAGTGTTTCGCGGACCACGCGGGCATACAGCGGTTGGCCGGTCAGCTGCAGGGCTTCGAGATATACGGTGCTCAAGAGCGCATTATCGTACAGCATTTTTTCGAAATGGGGAACGAGCCAACGTTCGTCGACTGAATAGCGGCTGAAGCCGCCGCCGAGATGGTCGTACATACCGCCGTAAGCCATGTGCTCCAGGGTATAGGTCGCCATGTAAAGGTCGTGCTCGTTTCCCGATCGGCGAAATCGCCGCAGGAGAACCGCGATGCTGCTGCTCGGCGGGAATTTCGGCGCCCCCCCGAAGCCGCCCCAATGCGGATCGAAAGTTTTTTCCAGATCGGCTGCCGCATTGACCAGAATCTTGACACCCAGCTCGCCGGATTCTTCGGACGCTTCGCCGGTATGCGAGCGTATGGTTGTCGTAATGTTCCGGGCGCTCTGGAGCACATCATCCCGTTTGTCACGCCACAATTCTGAGAGTTGTGCCAGGAGTTTCTTGAATCCGGTCCGCCCGTACATGTCGTCGGGTGGAAAGTAGGTGCCGCCGAAGAACGGCTCGAGTTCAGGCGTGAGAAAGACCGTAAGCGGCCACCCACCACTCCCGGTCAGCGCCTGAACCACGGTCATGTACACCTCGTCGACGTCGGGCAGTTCTTCACGGTCGACTTTGACGGAAATGAAATGCGTATTCAGGAAGGCAGCAATCTCATCGTTTTCGAAGGATTCGCGTTCCATGACATGACACCAATGGCATGCGGAATAGCCGATCGAGAGAAAGATCGGATTGTCGTCGCTGCGGGCCCGCTCGAGGGCCTCCGGCCCCCAGGGATACCAATCGACCGGATTATGCATATGTTGCTGCAGATACGGGCTGGTTTCGTCCGCCAGGCGATTCGTCGCGTGGCCATCGTCAGGTTTTTTCGGTGCTGTCACGGCGGGATGTCCAGTGTCGAGTATTGAGTGTCGGGTGGTGGTAACTATTCAGGTGGAGGGTGGACGGTCGCGACCGTCCACCCTCTAACGCCAATTCGCAGTAGGCCATTTCCATAAAACATGCGACGGATGTTGGACGGATCTTCTCCCTCCACCGACCACCGTCCACCCTTCATCTGAATAGTCACGTCGGGTGTCTATTAAGTTGGCGAGCAAGTGACAAATTATCAACCAATGGCGAAAATAAACCGCATCCGCGTTTGAATACTCAATGCCCATGTGATATGATTGTTCACAGCCCTGGGGTCGTCGTCATCGGCCTTTGGACGTACCTGTCCGACGCATCTATTCCCGGATGCGTTTTGTGTCACCACGTGTCGATCCCTCAATCTTCCAATTCGGGAGACCCTCCAAATGATGCACCCCCAGCACAAGATCCGCGCCTTCCCAATTGCGATCCTGACAACTCAAGGTGGCGGTCGCCTGGCCGAGGATGTCGATCAGCGACTCAAGGAAATCTTGCGTGACAACGGTGAACCATGTCCGTCAACGTTTCTCCGAAAGGCGGAGAACACGCGATTTCAGAACGGCGAAGGAAAGGCGATTATCATCGACTCGATTCGTGGAACGGATCTGTTCATTATCGTGGACGCCGGCAATTATGGAACGACCTACGAGCGTTATGGGATGACGGTGCCAATGAGTCCGGACGAGCACTTTCAAGATCTGAAGCGACTGCTTGGCGCCGCCAAGAACATGCCGCAGCGGACGACGGTGATCATGCCGTTGCTCTACGAAGGTCGGCAACACAAGATGCAGAGCCGCGAGTCGTTAGACTGCGCGTTGGCTCTGCAGGAGCTCGTCAATCTCGGTGTCGACACAGTGGTGACAATCGACGCGCACAATTCGCACGTGATGAACGCCATACCGATGCACGGACTCGAGAATCTGCACGCAGCGTATCAGTTGATTGAGGCACTTCTAAGGGAGATCGACGGGGAGTTCAACATCGATCCCGAGGAGTTCGTCGTCTGCAGTCCGGACCTCGGAGGCATGGAGCGGGCACGTTACTATGCAGAGCATTTTCGCTGCCATCTGACCGGGTTCTACAAGTTCCGCGACCTGACCCGTGTGGTTGACGGCAAGAACCCGATTCTCGAGCACAAATTTCTCGGTGGCGATGTCAAGGGCAAGAATGTCCTGATTGTCGACGACATGCTCGCTTCGGGCGGCAGCGTCCTGGAGGTTTGCCATTACCTCAAGAACCTCGGTGCGAAGAACATTTACATTTCGGTTACTTTCGCGCTCTTCTCGGCCGGGATCCAGACTTTCGAAAGTGCATATCAGGAGGGATTGTTTACACGCGTCTTTGGCACCAACGCAACCTACATCCCGGACAACGTGATGAGCCGCGAATGGTTCGTTCCCGTCGACACGACACGATTCATTGCCAAGTTTATTCACAGCTTCAATCGCGACACATCCATAACGCGTCTGCTTAACAGCACCGAGAAAATAAGCCGGCTTCTTGGGCGAGAGTTGCCGGAGCGCGACATGGTGGTGCGCGGGGCCGCGAGTGTCGAGCATGTGTGACGATGGTTGACAACTGGTCCGTCAGCCGACGGATGGAAATCGGAGACTGGACACGGAACAGTCTCCTGAATCGGGAACTGACGAAAAATGAGCCCAAAGCGGATATCGGCATTAGAGGAACTCCGGGTGGTGGAAAGGCCTGTCCTGCCGTCGGTTTTCGGCCGTTCCGGCGCTCGTGTCGAGGTCGAGACTACGGCCAGTGTCGTTCTGGTCGCCGACCAGAACGGCATCGCGGAGCGATTTCCAAACAGCTTTGGCCAGCCATTCCTGAATTTCACCAACGCTGCGGGAACGCGCGATTACGCCGCAACTGCGACAGCCGTAATCCTCTCGGGCGGCCAAGCGCCGGGCGGCCACAATGTCGTTGCCGGACTGTTCGATGGCCTCAAGTCGCTGAATCCGGACAATCAACTCTTTGGATTTCTTGGCGGACCGGACGGGCTGGTGACCGGTAAGGTCCGTGATTTGACGGGGTCGGTAATCGATGGCTATCGAAATACCGGCGGCTTTGACATGATCGGCTCCGGTCGTGGGAAGATCGAACGTGCGGAGCAGTTCGATGCCGTCCGGGAGGTTTGTGAAAGCCGGAATATTTCGGCTGTGGTCATCATCGGCGGCGACGATTCAAACACCAACGCCGCCATTCTCGCCGAGCATTTCCAGGCCACCGGATCAGAAATCCAGGTTATCGGCTGCCCAAAGACAATCGACGGCGACTTGAAGAATGCATGCATCGAGGCATCGTTCGGATTCGATACAGCGAGCAAAGTTTACAGTTATCTGATCGGCAACGTCGCGCGCGACGCCGCATCGGCGCAGAAGTATTGGCACTTCCTCAAATTAATGGGGCGGTCGGCGTCGCACATTACGTTGGAATGTGCGCTTCAGACGCAACCGAACATCGCCTTGATTTCGGAGGAGGTGGCGGCACGTGGCCAAACCCTGGACGAAATTATCGACGACATTTGTGACGTCATTGTTCAACGGGCGAAGGACAGGCGAAACTACGGCATTGCGTTGGTTCCGGAAGGGTTGATCGAATTTATTCCGGAAATGCAGGGACTGATTCGTGAGTTGA
>CAUZRT010000256.1:0-5074 GCA_963582235.1 Lentisphaeria bacterium | reverse complement strand
CTCTTAACCACGCCACTCTTCCATTCTTCCAACCTTCCGTCATTCTATGGGATGACTACAAATACCTTCCGAAAATAGGAAGTCGCCGGATGCCAACGTTTAGCCGTCGCCAACAGGACTCGATCGACCGACGCCGGTCGCTCGCCGGCATTCCGATTATTCATGAGAATGTCACCATTGACGAACAAGCCGACAATACTATTGCAATGAAAATAAAACGCAACCGCGGCGCCGGTTTCCTGGATCGTTTCCGCCCACCGGTGACGGAAAAACGCTACGAACTCGACGAGTTTGGCACATTCGTTGTTCGGCAGATTGACGGACATCGAACTGTGATGGATGTCATTCGTGCGTTCGAGCGTCGTTTCAACATGAGCCACCGGGAGGTCGAGCTGGGCGTGGTTGCGTTCCTGAAGTTGCTGATGAAGCGTCACATTCTTTCCATTGTCGTTAAATAATTTTGCGGCGCAAAATTAAACCACCGTTCTCATGGAAAAATCCCGCGTCGACAGTCCCGGATTGCAAAGCCGTCGTTTCAGTTGGGATGCGGTATCGTTTCTTATCCCCGGCAACTGGGAGCTCGCTCTCTACACATTTCCTAAAAGGACGCATACACGAATTGAACTTGAAGATGAGTTCGCTGTGCGGCTGGAAGCCGAATGGACGCGCCCGAAGGCCAAGGACGATATCGAAAAACTGCAGGAACGCTATGAGCGCGAAACGAAAGCGCTGACCGCCCGGGCCAGTCACAAGGAAGCGATCCATAACCTGGAGAACGGCTGGATGGCGACGGAATATCGATTCAGTGACGGGTTGGCCGGCAACGATTCCGGACGGGAGCCTGAAATGCCGCATTGGCTTGTCACCGCCTTCCACACCAGTTCTGATGCCGGGTTTTTCTGTTTCATGATTTTGTACGCCTACCCTGGAGACAAAGATGATCCACTCGATATCATCCATCTCATCGCCGATGAATTTCGCCGACACACCGCAGACATTGTTCCGTGGGAACTCTACGACATTCGTTTCGAAATCCCACGCCAATTCCTTCTCCAGAATACCCTGTTCGACATCGGCTCGAAACTCATGCTCTTCGGCTGGAAGCTTCGCCGCTTCTACCTCTGGCACTTCTCCGCAGCGAATATGTTTCTCAAAGACAGGGTGGTCATGGAAGAATGGGTTGCGGGCTACCTGAACGGTTTTTCCCGCATTAAAGGTCCACTTTTTTTGCCGGGGCGCAATGGTGTCATTAACTGGAAACGGCGAAAACGGCATTTCCTGGGCCATCGGGATGAAATCAGCCGGTGGTGCTTCAACTACAGAATCCGCGCTCGTTACCAGCGACAAAAAAAACAGCTCATTGTTTGGGTTTTCAACTACCGGAATGGCGAAGATCTCGAACTGATCCCGGAAAGTCTGCGGTTTGGTCAGGAGTAAGCAACAGTTTCTGAGATTGCAATCCCGGTCAACCCGCACTAATCTAACTCACTTGTATTGCAGGTCCGCGGCAGCGACCTCACCTCGTACGGGGCGTAGCGCAGCCTGGTAGCGCGACTGCTTTGGGAGCAGTAGGTCGCCAGTTCGAATCTGGCCGCCCCGACCATTCCAATGCGCCATCCATCCCCGCGAGCCGGCACAGTATGCGGCCCGGCGTTCAACATGAAACGTTAGTCAGCATACCACCGACAGAGCCATTTCGAGTCTCACCGGCAAAGCGGGTGGTTTAATTTTGCGTGGCAAAATTATTAGGTAACCGAGAAGCAACGGGTGATTCTGAACTGTACCGCTGACACGGTCGTTCCTTCACCCCAATATGCGGCAGGGAGTTTTATATGTCATCCGCAAACCAGATGGAAAACAACCTTGTCAATCCGTTTGCCCTCGACGCGGCTGACGGCTATGAATGGCTGAAAGGCAACCTGCACTCACACACAACCAACTCGGATGGTGCGCCATCGCCGCAGGAACGGCTCGACGGCTATGTGAGCCACGACTATGATTTTCTTTGTCTGTCGGACCATGACAGGATTACTCGTATCGACAGCGTATCGTACCCCCCAGGCTTTGTCCTGATCCCGGGCGCCGAACTGCACCCGGACAATGCCTTCGGGGGGCAGCTCCACCACTTTCTCTGCTTGAATGTGACGGAGGATATGCCGGCGCGGCAGATGCCGGCCCAGCATGTGATCGATACCGTCAATGGACAAGGCGGGGCGGTATGGCTGGCGCACCCGCACTGGAGCGGCGTTATGATCTATCGTGATACGGCGCCCTTGAAAGGCCTGATAGGGATCGAGGTATTCAATACGACCTGCGGCAGACGATTCGGCCGGCCGGAATCCGGGGTGCACTGGGACGACTGGATGAGCCTGGAAAACAAACTCTATCCAGCGCTGGCTAATGATGACGCCCATGCACGAGGCGAGGACAATGTCGATACCTATGTGGGGTGGACAATGGCACGGACAAAGGAGCGGACGACCCAGGCGGTTTTCGAAGCACTGTGCACCGGGGCCTGTTATGCCAGCACCGGCCCCGAAATTCACAATGTCAAGTTGCAACGGATCGATCAACCTGGCGACCAACAGACCATTGTCGAGGTCCACATCCGCTGTTCAGAGGCGCAGGCGATCAATGCAGTTTGTGATATCATCGGTAACCATTACCGGGAGGCGGGGCAGGCATTCACCGAGGCGGCGTTTTCGTTGCAACCCGATTCCCGCTGGGTTCGACTCGAGGTGGTGGGGATGGATGGCAGCAAGGCGTGGACTAATCCGTTCGACCTAACCGCCTTGGAGCGCGACGCTGGGCAGCAATAAGAGCAACCCAGGATGTTTACGCGTAAGCGCTAACTTTCCGCCATAGCGGATATGCCTGTGGCTAAATTGGTTTGACACTTGAGCGCCCAGTGGCCCGCCACTCCGTAGCGGAAATCGGTATTTTTCGACACTTCCGATAAACGGCGATCCCGTGACCATCCCGCATGCGGGATCACGTGGAACGGTACTCACGCGACGGAGTCGCGGCAATTTGATTGCGGCTTTTTTTCTGGGGCTCCTGCCGTACCTCCATCTGCCGCTGGCATCGGGGCGGACGCCGATAGTTTCGTGGGGCGACCAGCGTACGTGCGCGGGCTTCAAATGGTATTTTATCCGCCAAAATTATGGGACGTTCAGCCTGGGGAGCAACTCGGTTCATGAGCGCGGTAACACGTTGGGTCGGCATGGTCTTTATCTGAAGGATATCGGGCGCCAGATGCTTTTTGTGGGCGTCTTCCACCAAAGAGACTACTCAGCAAACCAGTCACCGAAAGAGGCCGAAGGCGGGGCATTCGGTGTGGGAGAACCCGGCCGACCCGAGGCCGCAAATACCTTCGGCATTCGGCTTGTGGCATCTCTTTTGGTATTGGGGTATTTCGTCATTCCTGACACCCTGGGCTGATATATGCAACCCCGTTGGGGTATAATCGGTTGGTTGAATTGCAGTTGAATCGTCCCGCCGACCCCAACCCAAATCCCCAAAATTATTTTACCAATTCATGGCCGCGGCGCGAGACACCACGCTGACGCCGTCACCTCACCATCCGAGCGCATACCCGATACCGCCCTTGGGCGACGCAGCGCCATGAATGACGCCGCGTTCGCCGTCGTAGCGGATTGCCATGACCTTGCCGTTGATCCAGCCGTCCCCTACAACCACCTCATGGCCGCGACGCCGAAGCTGTGCCGTCACATCGGGATCGATTCGTCCCTCAACGAACATGCGCCCGGCATAGGCATGGCGGGGGTAGAAGGATGACGGGAAATGACTGCTGTGCACCGTCGGCGCGTCCAGCGCTGCCTGCAGGCCCATGCCGAAATCGACGACGTTGAGAAAGAACTGCAGCGTCCATTGATCCTGACAATCACCACCGGGCGTCCCGAAAACCATGTGCGGCTCGCCGCCACGTATGACGAGCGACGGTGTCAATGTCGCCCGCGGCCGCTTACGGGGCGCCAGTGCATTGGGGCGTTCCGAGTTCAAGTAAAACATCTGCCCGCGAGTGCCGAGCGGGAAGCCGAGCCCCGGTATGACCGGCGACGAACCCAGCCAGCCGCCGCTCGGTGTCGCCGCCACCATATTGCCGTCGCGGTCCACGGCGTCCAGATGCGTCGTGTCGCCGACGTGCGCATGACCGAGGCCGAGATCCTGAATCTCCCGTGCCGCTATCTGCAGCGCCCAACGATTGTCGGCCGCGACATCGTGCCAGGGCAGATCCGGAACGCCCCGCCCTGCGTCACCCGGCCGCATTTCCATTGACGCCGAATTGTCGATCAGTGATCGGCGCTCGTTGGCATATGCCTTCGACAGGAGGCGATCGAACGGCACATCATCATGCTTCGGATCCCCGTAATACGCCTCACGGTCGGCAAAGGCCAACTTCGAGCACTCAATTACGGTATGCAGGTAATCGGCCGAGTTGTGCCCAAAAGCCTGAAGATCGAAGCCCTCGAGCAATGTCAACTGCTGCAGGAAAACCGGGCCCTGCGTCCACGACGAACACTTGTAGACATCGAGCCCCCGGTAATTCACCGTCAGCGCGTCCTCGAACTGCGCCTCCCAAGCGGCCATGTCCTCGAACGACAGCAAACCCGCATGGGCCGAACCGCTGGCATCTTCAACGGGATTGCTGCCGATGAAATCAACGATGCGCCCCGCAATCTCGCCTTTGTAAAAGACGTCGCGTGCCGCTTCGATACCGGCTTCCCGGCTACCGCTGGCGGCCGCCTCGCCCTGGGCCATGCTACGGAGCGATTCGGCCCAGTCCGGATTTCGCAGAATCTCGCCGACCTCCGGGACACGGCCGTCCGGGCAATAAATCGCCGCCGTGCTCGGGTAGCACCGGGTGAATTTCTCAACGCTGCGGCGCAGGGAATCGTGGAGTCCAGGATAAACGGGGAAGCCATTCTCGGCCAACTCAATGGCCGGCTCCAGGACCTTTGCGAACGACAGACTTCCGAAACGCGCGACGGCCTTTGCCCAGGTATCCACAACCGCAGGTACGCAGGCAGGTAGGTAACCATCGCCGGGGATC
>CAUZRT010000255.1:0-5075 GCA_963582235.1 Lentisphaeria bacterium | reverse complement strand
ATTCGAAATCGCGGAGCGGTTTGCCCGTCGTCCGCACAACCTCCACGGCCCGCATCAGATGCCGCGGGTTGGCAGCGACGCGGGCGGCGGTCTCGGCATCCACCGCTGCCAGTTCCTGCAGGAGTGCCTCCGCTCCCCCCTCGGAAAACTCCCGGCGGACGTCCGTTTTGATGCTGTCGTCATGCGGCATCAGGGTATAGCCGTAGAGAAGTGCTTTGGCATACATGCCGGTTCCGCCGCACAATATGGGAAGACAACGGCGACCGGAAATCGCGTCGATTGCCTGCCGGGCGTCGCGAATGAAAGCCTTGACATCGTATCGTTCCGAGATGTCGATCACATCGATCAGGTGATGCGGGACCCGCGCCAACTCCACTGGTGACGGTTTGGCGACGCCGATGTCCAAGCCCCGGTAAACCATCATCGAATCGCACGAAATTATCTCGCCGTCAAGCCGCTCGGCAAGGTTGAGGGCGAGATCGCTCTTACCGGCAGCGGTCGGTCCCAGAATGGCCAGGAGCACGGGTTTCATTTTCCAGCACGGTATGCGCAGAGCCGAATCGTAA
Organism: Lentisphaeria bacterium; assembly: GCA_963582235.1. Taxonomy (GTDB): domain Bacteria; phylum Verrucomicrobiota; class Lentisphaeria; order JABSQK01; family CAJWLW01; genus CAUZRT01. Next base: position 4,509 of record CAUZRT010000255.1, on the reverse strand, counting down.
TCTCAAAGTAACTATTCAGGTGGAAGGTGGAGGATGGACGGTCGCGATCGAGTTCCAGCGTCTAACGCCATATTCGCAAAGGCCATCTCCGTGAATGTTCGAAAGACGTTGAACGGATCTTCTCCCTCCACCTGACTGGTTACATCTCAAATCTCCTTTTCCGGCTCGGCACGGGGCCGGAGCATAGTCGAGAGGCAATAGAAGCCAACCCCGATACAGATGCAACTGTCAGCCACGTTAAATGACGGCCATTGCCATTGGCGATAGTAGAAACAGAGAAAGTCGACCACTCCATCCGCGCGGCCGAGCCGATCGATGAAGTTACCGGCAATGCCGCCGAGGATCAAGCTCACCGCCAGGCCGCGCTCCGCATGGCCTTCGGTGAATCGAGAGAACAGCACGGCCATGCCAATGAAGACGATGGCCGAGATGCATGTGAGGATGGCGGCATGATCGGAAAAGAGGCCCCAGGCTGCACCCGTGTTGTGGACGCGGACGATGCTGAAAAAATCCGGGATGATTTCAATGGACCCGTCCCGTGCCAGTGTTGCGGAGGTAACAACGAGATACTTGGTCCACTGGTCCACGCAGACAACGGCAAGAATGACAACCGCTGGGAGTTGCCAGACTTCCTTCCACGAAAAAAAACGCGATGGTTTGGGACTTTTCATTGGAGCACAGGATGGAAGCCTCCTGTGATGTCACAGGCTGGAAGCCTGTGCTACCAATTGGCGGCGGGAAACCTTCGGCTACATGGCGAGCCTTTGGAAGAATCGATAGGCGCGGCTTGGACGGGTCAATACTTGAGCAATGGAATGCAACGATTTGGGATCCTCCGGCCGACGGATCCCTGTCACGGGATCTCCCCGTTCCCTACTCCGTCAACTCGACGTCCTCGGACGAATGGTCCTCGTCGGACTCGAAGTGCCCATGCGGATCTTGTTCGCGCTTCGACTTGCACTGGATACAAAACTTTGCATAAGGAATGGCCTTGAGCCGGCCCTCTTGAATGGAATTTTGGCAGTCCAGGCAGACACCGTAAGAATTATTCTTCAATCGCTCAATGGCATCCTGTATCAGACGAATCCGACGCCCCTCCTCCGTCATGACGCCCAGTTCCATTTCACGCGTGAAATTATCACTGCCGATGTCGGCCAATTCTTCGCCGGCCTGCTTATTGAAGCTCAGAGAGTGCGACGACAACGTCCTGACTTCATCGACGAGCTGATCCTGCAACTCGACCAGCATATTGTAATACCGCCTCTTCTTGCCTCGGTACGCCGGTTGCAATGACAGTAATTGAGAGTTCTTTTTCGTTGTCCGCGCTTTCGAATTTGTCTCACTTGATTTCGCTGTTGATTTTGATTTCGCCATAATTTACCTCACACGGGACGGGCTGTGCCGTTGGATTATTCCAGCCGCATTTCGAAATTTTCGTAAGGCTACGCCCAGGTCACTTGCTATTTTAGGATACGGTTGCCGACAGACGCGACTTTTCGACCGCGCAATAATTTAGTATGTGTCAGAACTTACACGCGCAGTATCCGTTCCAACTGCGTGTACGTATCTCGCGAGATGCCGATCGCGACGGCAAAGAACGCCGTGTATAGCGAACTGCTCTTGTTCTGGGCAATTATGAAATATAACCGAACCTGTTGCAAAATCAATCGGAAACGTGAAAAAATATCCTCCGCTTCGCCATTTCCGATTTGCGATTTCTGAATGCCGATTGATATTCGAGCATGCTTGTCGACAAAGACAGAATCTGGACAATCTCGGAGGTCACACGGGCGGTCAAGGAGATGTTCGAGGCCAACTTTGTGCCGCTTTGGCTCGCCGGCGAAATCGGCAATCTGACCCTCCATCGTTCCGGCCACGTCTATATGACGCTCAAGGATCCGGACTCACAAATCAGCGCTGTGTTCTTTGGCGGCGCCGATATCGCGCGAGAGCTCGACGTGCAGGAAGGGATGGAAGTTGAAGCCTTTGGTCGGCTGACGGTGTACGAGCCGCGCGGCGCCTACCAGCTGGTAATCCGCGAACTGCGGCCGAAGGGAATCGGCGCCCTGCAACTGCAATTCGAGCAGCTCAAACAGAGGCTCAAGGATGAGGGTCTCTTCGATGCGGAGCGCAAGCAGGCGATCCCGTTCCTGCCACGGTGTGTGGGTGTGGTGACGTCCCCGGACGGGGCAGCACTGCGTGATTTTTTGAACGTCATTCACCGGCGCTTCGCCACCATGCATGTCCGCATCTATCCCGCGGCGGTACAGGGTGAAGGCGCGGCGGCACAGATTGCCGAGGGCGTTGCTTTCTTCAACCGCCGCCAGGCCTGTGATGTGATCATCGTCACACGGGGCGGCGGCAGCCTCGAGGATCTGTGGGCGTTCAATGAGGAAATCCTCGCTCGCGCCATTGCGGACTCCGCAATTCCGGTCATCAGCGCTGTCGGGCATGAAGTCGATTTCACCATCAGCGATTTCGTCGCGGATATGCGGGTTCCGACGCCGTCTGCCGCCGCCGAGCTGGTTGTTGGCAGAAAATCGGAGTTGATCGAGCGTGTGCACAGCCTGCATCGGACGTTGTTCGACACCTTTCGGCTGCGCTTGTCGAATTTCCGTAATCGCGTCGAACGCGCCGCCGGCCATTACGTTTTTCGGGAGCCGATACACCGCCTGCGTACGTTTCAGCAGCAGCTTGACGAACTGAACCGACGGATGACGTACGGGCTCGAGACAGCGCTCCGCAACGCCCACGAACGCGCCGATCGCGCCCACGCCAAACTCGGGCTGCTGAATCCGCGGAACGTTCTTAACCGCGGTTATGCAATCCTGATGAAGGAGACGGACGACTGTGTTATTATCGACGCGGATCAGATCGAACGCGGTGACGTCGTCCGCGGTATCCTCGCCGGAGGCGAGCTCGTCCTGGAAGTGACCGATAAAAAAATCGGTGATTTTTTTTAATATTAAAATTTTTACAAAGGAAAAATTTTATGGCGGACCAGGAACTTGACCTTTTTGATGACGAACCGGAACCGGAATCCTCGGACGAGGTGAAGAAGCCGAAGCGGTCCGCTGCCAGAAAGGCAGCCGCCGACACCGGGGGAGAGGCCGCCGAATTGTCCTTTGAAAAGGCACTGGAAAGGCTCGAAGCGCTTGTCGAGGAGATGGAAGAGGGGCAGCTCAGTCTCGATGACTGTATGAATCGTTTCGAGCAGGGCACGAAGCTGGCAAATCGGTGCACCACTAAACTGGCTGAGACCGAGAAAAAAGTGGAACTGTTGATGAAGGACACACCGGCAGGCGGTGAATGGCGCAGCATCGAAGACGGCGAGTAAGCGGAGGCGGGATCAGAGGATGAAGAGGAATAGGATTCTGGATTTCCGCCTTCGGCAAGACTCTGACGCAAAGACGCAAAGTCGCAAAGGACCGCAAAGAGATGAATTATTGACTGGCCCGGATCGCTTTCGACTCAGGAATGAATGCTCCTCCTTAAGACCGAGATCCGGCTCAGTCAATAATTCTCCATTTACTTTCTTTGCGTATCTTCTTGCGTCGGCACCTGCCCCGTCGCGAAGCTTCACGGGGCGCCTTTGCGTCGAGGTCATGCAATCCGTCGGCTGACGGATCGCCATGGTCAACATGTGTCAGCCGTCCATGCTCTTCCGCAGGAATTCCTGAACATCGACAACGGCGCCGGTGTGCGCGCTTTCGATAGCGGCGAACTGCAGGGCGGCACACTGAATATTGTCGTCGAGCGTGTTCGGCGGCGGGTCTCCACCGTTCAGCCAGTTCACGAAGAGCTCAGCCAGCCATAAGTTCATCCAGGCCGGCTGTTGCAGAAGCCTCTTCTCCGTGATCTTTCGCTCGCCGTCGAGATCAGTAAAAATCCGAATCTCGCGTTTGTCCAGTTCGAGTGTCGCATCCCGGCATTCGGCACGGAAATAATCCTGCGTCCAACCGTTCAGTTCTGTGGCGTTAGCCTTTGCGCCTTCGTAAGAGACCTTCACGCCGTTCTCCATTTCGATTGTGATCAGGCCGGTTGAGTCGCCGGCGAACTCGCCCCATGGTGGATTCCAGGTGAGCGCGTAGACGGTCTTCGCATTGGCATCTGTCAGCGAGCGGCAGATGTCAAAATGATGCACCGTGCCTTCGACCAGCAGTGTGTCGGGAACGTCGTATCGGGACTGGCCCCACTGTCCCCGCTTGCGACAGTTCCAGGTGTTGCGTCCCACCAGGTAATTCAGTTCGCCATACGCCCCGCTCTTGATTTCCCTCTCCAGAGTCTGTTTATCCTGATCGAAGCGGTGGCTCATGGTCACCGCCATTTTCTTGTCCGCCGCCTTGACTTTTTTGTACACCCGGCAACACGCCGCCATGGTGTCGGCGATCGGCTTTTCCGAAAGAATATGCAAATCGTGCGCGAGGCCGATCTCGACCATTTTCGCGTGCTGCGCCGGCGGCACGACGACGATCAGGAAGTCAGCCGGGTTTTCGTTGCAGGCGGACT
>CAUZRT010000254.1:0-5087 GCA_963582235.1 Lentisphaeria bacterium | reverse complement strand
TCTTCCGGCTTCGCCGAGGCGTTCTACGCCCGCAGCGACATCCGTCAAAAGTCCGCCGACGGATGACGGATGGCAGGGGCTAAAATAATACGAAATCCCCAGGAGGAGCGCACGCGGCCGCAAAAACGATCAAGACAAGCTGATTTAGCACAAGACATAGTTTTTGTCAAACTCGATAACTCGCAGATGTCGAGCCAATCCGGCATCTGCAGCCGTTCGTCGACGGCGAAGCTCACTGGCGGAACCTAGCGACAAATCCACCGGTGTCAGACGCCTACACCCCGACTAACAGTTATTAACAGTTATACGAAAATCCAAACCCAATTGCAAGAGCAAACCATTTTTTTTCGGTACATGCGACTGCAGGTAAATTAAGGATAATAGGAATATCTAATAACTATTATTATAAATATGGCTGGGAACGTGAAATTTTTCGATCTTTGGCACTTAGTATAAACAGAAAATCCGGCCAGGACATTAGCAAGTTACCGCGATACATTGAGTACGGCATGCCCGTTTCAGGTGAGGAGCGTCCGCAGCCTCGCGCAGCGATGCCTCTCCGGCGGAAAACTTAAACGACCCAGCATCCGACAGCCGTCCGACAATGGCCGATTCCATCCAGCGTTTCAGCAGCCGCGTGCAGAACTATGTCCGTTGCCGTCCGTCCTATCCGGCCGACATCATCGGGTTGCTGGAGGCGCAATCCGGCTTGACCGACGAATCCGTGGTCGCCGATATCGGTGCGGGAACCGGGATGCTAACACGACTCTTCCTCGATCACGGGAATCGGGTGTTTGCCATCGAACCCAACAGTGCAATGCGCGAAGCCGCCGAAAACGCCCTCGCCGATGAATCCGGATTCACGAGTATCGCTGGTACCGCCGAAGCGACAATGCTGCCGGACGGGTGTGTTGATTTGGTGGCGGCGGCACAGGCATTCCATTGGTTCGACCGGAGCCTGGCGCGCGTGGAGTTCCGGCGCATACTTCGGCCCGCCGGATCCGTGGTGCTCATCTGGAACGATCGGCGGACGGACTCGACGCCGTTCATGTGTGCCTACGAGGATCTGATGCTGAAGTTCGGCACCGATTACCGAACCGTGAACCATCGCCTCATCACCGATGACGAGTTGCAGAAATTTTTCGCGGGTACGGCGCCGGGGTTCGCCTCATTCGACAATAAGCAGATCTTCGATTTCGCAGGTTTGAAGGGCCGTCTGCGCTCGTCGTCATACACGCCGGATACCGATCATCCCGACTTCCAACCCATGATCGCCGGGCTCGAACGGATATTCGATTTGCATCACGAGGACGGAACGGTAGTTTTCGAGTACGATACGCTCGTCTACTACGGGAAAATGACGATGCAATGACTACTACAAAGGACATCCTCCCATGAAGAATGCCATGCCGCCGTTCACATTCGTGATCCCGTTTGTCCTGTTAGCCGCCATGCCGATCTTAACAGGATGCGGCGCCGGCTCGAAAGAAATCATTCAGGCAGTCGAGGTTGGGGACCTGGACAAGGTCAAGGAATTGGTGGAAGCGAAACCGAAGCTGGCTAATGCGGTGGGAAATACCGGCATGACACCGCTGCACTGGGCAGCAGCAAAAGGCCACGGCGAGATTATCGAGTATCTCATTTCCAGGAACGCCGACGTCAACAAGACAAATCTTCTCAAGGAAACGCCCCTCGACGTCGCTGAGAGAAAGCGGAAGAACGCCATGGTGGCATTGCTCGCCGAGCATGGCGGCAAGTCGGCGAAAGAGTTGAGAAACTGAATGATAGTTCAGGGACCCGCGGTGGAAAATCCACCCCGAGCCTGACTTTCCAACCAGTGTCCGGTCCCGGAAATTCTGTACTGATTATTCGGCAATAAAAGGTTTTCGTTATCCGCCTTTATTAAATCCATTGTTGCATGGATCGATGTCACCAAAGTAAGGACGGACGAAGTCGAAATCGAATACGACTGGTAGATCCTCACTTCGCAACCAAGTGACCTCTCATCGCGTTGAATGACATCATTCTGTGCCAATCGGTCTCGGCTTGTCCGCATCGCCGCATGTCACTCGTAATCGCCCCATTCGTAATCGATCTACATTCTGCCGAAGTTAGCCCCAAGCTGACTAGTGCTGATGCCTATGGTCATGAACATCACCGCTTGGTTCGTCGTAGGTTCCCAGGTACAGGGGCTTGGGCTTGGCATCCTGCGCCGTCTGCCGCCGCGCATCGAGGGTTTCACCGTCAATCGCACCCTCTTCGAGGAAGCGCGTGCGCGCCAGATTCACCAGGTCTTCAAAGGGCGGCAGCAACTTCCCCGGTTCCCCGGTAGACGCCTGCTGATGAATTTTCCACATCAGTTTGGCCAGATCGAGAAAGCCGTTGGCGCGGTCGTACTCGCCGATATTGAGCCAGTAAAAGCTCTGGTATATCGCCACCTCAACAACTGACTGACCGGCTTGCCCGACCTCGGGCGCTAATGACGCCTCGAGACTGCGAACGACGAATCTCTCGTAGGTCATCGACTTGTCCTTCAGATAATGATCGCGGTAATGTTCGAAAAGCGTGAAGGCATCTTCGCTACGATTGTAAGAATAGAGAACGGCGACCGCGCGCTCGAGAAAGCGCTTGTGCGACATGTCGATGCTGTAGGAATAATGATTCTCCAGCAGATACTCGAGGTAGTCGTGGATACGCCCGATAATCTCCAGGTTGTTGGTGCGGGTAATAACGTCCTTGATGGGATCATGGAACAGCCGGCCGGCATAGAATGACTGGATCATACTCTGTCGAACCAATTGTGAATAATCGACGCCGGTGGCAACAAACTCATCAAACGTTTTTTCCGCGCTCCAGTAAATGGCATGGGCCTGATGCAACCGCCAATCCAGCGGACCGTATTGAGAGTCGATGAACAGCATACGATCGATGTTTAACTTCAGGTCGGTTTCGATTCGCTGCCGGCGATGGAAATCATAGATCACCCGCGCACTTGCAGCGCGGCCTTTGGGATCCACACCGACGTCCACTCCCGCCGGCGTCGGTGGCTCCGTTTCGAAATCAAAGACATCGATGCCGTTAGCGCGTCCCGCACCGACGTAACGCTGCACATCCGGAATCGCCTTGAGGGCTTCCAGGGATTCCGGCGCCTTTGCCAGACGCTCCAGTTCTGCCGTTGTCCCTTCGTCGAAATAGCGCATCATGCGGAAGGCCCACTGATTCTTGAAGTATTCGGTGCCCGGATCGATGCTGCCACCGATGCGATCGAAAAAAATGCGTGCGAGCTCGTGACGAATGATTCGATTATCGGGATTGAATCGGAGACCGTCGTCGCGGAGTAGACTGATGGCGCGATCGATCCACTTCCAGCGGTCCGTCTCATCGGCGAAGTCATGGGCGATGTTGTAGGACATGTTCCAGCCGAGAAAGGCCCAGACCGAAGCAAAGGTCGGCTGCAACTGTGCGATCCAGTGCGTCAACTGCAGGGCATCGAAATGCTCGCCTGCATCCTGCTGGCGGATGGCTCGCCACCACAGAGCGTTAACGACCACACCACGCAGCGGCCCGAGAGCAAAGCTGGTGATCGCCAGTGACATGGGCATCTCGGTGCCGCTGCTGACGCGGTCGATCTCAGCGGTATGTTGAAACCCGTTAATCTGTCGCTGGTTGGCAACCATCAATGCCAGCCCGCAAATAATGATGATGAGCCGTGTTGTGGTGCGTGGCGTCATGGGCGGAATCAGGATTTAGTGATCAGGAGTTTACAACCACGAGAGTCACGGGATGTTCGGTGTTTCAGCCAGAGGCGGACCATATCGTATGCCATGGCAGCGTTCAGGGTTCTGGCGCTGCCAGTTCTGGCAGGCAGAAACACCTCGTCCTCGTCCTCGAAACCGCCGCGCAATCTGAGGACGAGGACTATTAATTTTAATCAAACGATCTTATCCAATTCCTTGCTGCGCAGAAGAATGATCCCGATGACCGAAGTGACGACACCGTACAAGACGACGGCCGGCAGCCAGGAGACCGCGAGTTCGGTGACCGGAATCGAGACGCCGGAACTGACCCGGCCGATGACTTCCGGTGGCTGCAGTCCCTTGGCCAGCCACATGCCGCTGTTGATCACGAGCACGCTGAGACGTTCCCACGCCGCCACATGGTGGCCGCCGGTCAGCTCGGCGACCACTGTCGTGAACATGCCCGCCGAGACGGACAGGAGAAACAACACCATTGAAAGAAATGCCGCCACGGAGAAGGTAAAGGCGACGCCGGCCATGAGCCCGACGGCGACGGTCACCAGCAGATGAACCGTTTGTGCGCAGAAGGCTTTGACGATGTTGTAGACGAGCCGGCCGTCCTCGTAAAAGACCCGCAAACCCGCCGTCCGCGGAACGATGACATCGCGGTCACCAAGATTTGTAAGCGTGATCTCAAAACGTCCGCTCTCCGGGACTTGGGAAATTGGGATTTCAACGGTATTGAAGACGTATGGGTAAACCTCGAATTCACGGATAAACGCTTCCGGGCTGCCGGCAGTGACAAGACGCCAGCTCCCCGTCACCGGCGCCCAGCGATCGTCGGCATACAGGCGATAGACCAGCCCCAGGTAATCTCCCCGGGAAGGCTTGCGCTTCAGGTCGAACGTCCACGTCTTTGCGTCACCTTTCGGGACAAGCTGATCCTTCTTTCGGACCTCGTCAAAATTCGCCTGCCACGTCTCCTCGTCGAGATCAGCGGGGTCCAGTCGGTTGTCGTGGATCAATCCCGTGATCCGTTCTTCGGTCAATGCCTGTAACGACGGTTGAAGCGGACCGCTTTCAACGCGAATGACCTGGAAAAAGGCCTTCGCCGCGGCAACGTCATCGACTGCATAGGCTCGCGGGTACAGAAACGAGCAACCGGTGATGACGGCAATCAGGATACACTCGGCTACAACCGCGATGGCCGACAATCCGACCCATTTACCAAGCCAGATTTCCTGGCGTGTGATTGGGCATGACGTCAGCAGGTGCACTTGGTGACCGTCGATTTCGGAGCGCACGATGAAGCACGACAGCGCGATGATCATGAGAGTCAGCAGACTGTAT
>CAUZRT010000253.1:0-5092 GCA_963582235.1 Lentisphaeria bacterium | reverse complement strand
TCAGAACCTGCTTTATTCCCCATTGCGGATGGACCCGCCGGGCATGCTGCGGAATTCGTCCCAGTGAGATTGGTTTCATGACCCGGACCGGCATGACAAAGAAGCGCTCCATGTAATCCACGGTCAGATCCAGGACCTGCTTGCGCGCGCCGTCAAAGCGACCCAGGGGTTGGACGTATAGGGTCGTGAGCCCGTCGCCGGGGCGCACTGGCTTCGAATCACGATATTCAGCTAAGGATTGACCGTCCTCATGATGGGAGTGCAGCCAATCGCCCGGCTTCGGTTTGGAGAGACGTCGGTGCCGGGGCTTCAAATCTTCAAAACCCCCGGGCAGCGGCTCGGCCGCCAGCTCGCGCGATCGCGCCGCTCCCCACCACGTTGGCCGCTCATCGCCGTCGAAAAAAAGTGTCGCGGATCGTCCGCTGTCACGATCCCGCTGCTTGCCGGCCCAAGGCCGATCCATCAACCCTTCCAGCAGCCCCCAGTCATAGCGTTGTGATTTCCAGCGAATGGTGCCGGCCAGTTCCTTAGCCATGGATGCGATCGCGATGCCGTGGCCGCGCAGGTAGCCCACCGAAGCGCCGAGATCGCTCAAACTCAGTATCGATTCGACGCCCGGGCCGCGGTGGCAGACGATACAGGTGTGGAGCGGACGATGCGGCGGTCCATTGCGAAAGGGCGAGCCGCGGGGTTCCTCGTGCGGGTTCCGCAACTGCAACTGCGGCCCGAAGGAGAAGCCGGTTTCATTCGGACCGACGGTGCGCAGACCGGCTACTGGGTCTTGAAAAAGGCGGCGGCGGCCGGTTCGCAATATGGAAAATGCCGGCGGTGTCTTTGGCGAGGGACCCAACGCATCCTGCAGCCGGCGGATAACGACGAACTGCACGGCTTCCGTGATTGGCGTCTCGCGAATGCGGCCGTTGGTATCGATCAGTAGCATGCGCCGGACGAGGGCGGTCTGCGTCCCCTCGGGAATCTGCCGATCGGACCGCGGCCAATTGTCCAGGTAAACGCGGGCGGCGCTGCGCCCGCCGGGGAAGCGGACGAATATCAGGAACGCCGAGCGCCCGGCCGTCATGTCCATGTGCTGCCGCGCCAGGGGCCGATTATCGGCGGCATAGTCGCCGAGGCACACCCATGGTCCGTCCGCTGCCAAGAGACCGGGTGGCAGAAACGGTTTTTGTGGCTGCTGCGGATCGAATGCCTCCGGAAAGCGGCGGGCGGCGATGGTGTCGGCAACGGTGTCGGGAAGAGTCGCAATCGTTTTCCGGGACAGGGCGAGGCGGCGGATAAGCGCAGACACTCGCCGTTGCATTTCCCGGGCACGATGACGAATCGCATCGTCGCGTGTGCTGTCGCGCTGCTTTGTCAGCCAATCGTGCAGACCCCAGAGATCGTGTTGCAGAAAGGCGCGCTTCAAAGGCTCTTCGATCAGGCGATCGGTATTCGCTTCGAGGAAGCCGTCGAGGATTGCCAATTTGGTCGGCCACGCCGGCTGCTCGAGCAATGCTTCGTGCCAAAGGAGCGGCTCCAGTTCATCTTCGCCGAATCGGCCGCCGGCGGGAAAGGTCCGGATGAACAGAGCCGCATGGAGCCGGTCCCAGGGATGACCGGGGGCATTGCCATACAGGGGCGTGGTCGCGGCAGCGAGCCCGGCCGGTGCGGCGAGCCCCGCCATAAAGATCGAGATCAGCAGTGTTTGGATTGATTGCATCCGTCGATTCCTCCAGGGCCGAAAGCCTGGCCCCCCCGGACGGAGTTTCTCAGGAGCGACCGCTGCGGCGCGATGCGACTTATGAGTGACAGAAACTCTGCGGTTCGGCGTCCGCTCGGCATCCCGGCGCTCCAAGGCGTGTCCGCTTGCCAAACGTACTACCGGTAGCGGAAGGATCATTCCCGAACTCTGAACCCTGAATCCTCAAGCTTTCTCGGGAGCTACGGTTCCGGCTGACTGTCCACAGGTCCAGACGACGATTCGTCGGCTGACGATTCCGCGTCGCTGTGTGTACCCTCCCGCTCGAGAATCAAAAAATGCCGACCATTAGAAGTCGGGCTTTCCGGGTCCGGCCACGGCGCCCATGAGGTAGCGACCGAGCGCTGATCGATCACCGTCACATAGGCAAAGTTAAAGCCGATGACCGAATAGACGCGGTCCGCTTGCGTGTGGTCGATGGCGGCCCGCGGAATCCGCGCCTGAACATACCGGGACTTTTCCGACGGTGCCTTTACGTAGATCGGCACGGTGAGCGGCTCATCGTCCGTTTGCAACGTCGCGGTGGTCGGATCGCCGGATTGCAACGGAATGGTCATGTGCACCGGTCTGCGATCATTGTCCGGCTGTTCGATCGTTAAATCCGGCGCCGTCTGGAAAAACATCCGTATCTCGTGGCGGCCGTCATCGAAGGGCACGGAACGCTTGACATCAAAAAGCAGATACAGGTTTTCCGCCGTACAGACGGTATACAACGCGGTGTCGATTCGAATGTCATCGAAGCGCGTGTTCAGCCGCTGGCCGGCGTCCTTGCCGAAGCGGTTGACAATGAAGTAAAATCTCCGCTCTTCGCTGAGATCCCACTCCTGTTTCATGGACTTCACGTAAACGGCGCGAATCGGCACCGTGAATCGATTCGACAATCTGCCGGCCGAGGCCTGCAGAATGAGGTCGCGATTCAGCTTTTTCTCACTCACGTAAAACAGCGGCACGCGAAAAACCGTGTCCTCGCCGGCGGCTAGTTCCACATCCTGAATCTGTGTTTCGCTTGAGGCGGAGATGAGTGTCGACACGCTGCTGATCGGATCGATATGCAATCGCCCGCGCCATGTCGCGTCGTGCGTATTGCGGAAGCGCATGACGACTTCGAGTTGCTGCGGTACGGATGTTGCGGCCAGTGAAAATGAAACAGGGGAGGAGTGAACGACAGTGCTGAAAACCAGCGCCGACACGACAAGGTCGTATTGTGTTTTCGGCGCATGAATGTAGAGCGGCACTGCCGAGAGCTGCAGGGCAATGCCGTTGTCGTGCGGTTGCGCCGGCACGGGGTTACCCATTATATCCACAAGGCGGATCACGTCTGGTGTCAGCCTGGGCAAGGCCAATGACACGGTGTCGCCACTTTCGGACCAAATAGCGAAGACGACCCGATCCGCCGCATCGAATCGAAAGCAAGTGAGTCCGTCCGGCACCATGATCGGTTGGCTGTAGGATGTTCCGCGAATTTGATGTTCGAGAATGCTGAAGGCCACGCCGGCCGGGTTCAGCGAACCGTCGTATTCAAAGACGGACATGCTGTCCGGCGGCAGGCGGGCGTTATAATGCAGGTAACGTGTGGCACCGCCGCGGGTGATGGCACGCAGTGCGTGTTGAATGCTGCGTGCCGTGCGGTCGGCGAAGAAACGGCGGTCGAGGTGGGCGGCAGGAAAGTTGTTGACCACGGTGTTGTGCTGGTACATGCTGTGGGTTGTGTCGAAGGTATAGCGCCAGGTCGGGCGTTGCAGTTTTTGTGCAACATGTGCCGAGGCCTGATAGAGAATGTCGCTGTGATCGGCAATGGTTTTCAAAATACCGGACTTCTCCGCATCCGTTGCCGCATTGCGTGTCGGCCGATCCATCCACGCCCAGGCAACGACCTGGATGCGCTCATCGACGGCTTTCAAGCTATCGTAGGCATGGGTGAGGTATGCCAGATAATCGTCAGTCGAAAAAAAGCGTTCGGGGTCATCGAGAACCAGGTACCCGGCGACGCCGAGGCGGTGGTAATGGTCTGCAAGTTTGGTAACGAAGTCAGCCCACACTTCCATCTGCGCCGGGCGCAGTTTGGATCCGTCACTATTGAGTTTTTCCACCCAACACGGCAACTGCTGGCGCACATCCAGTCCGATGAAGGCTTCGAGCCCAGCGTCCCGGGCGCGCTGAAAGTCTTTGTCGAACCAGTAGTAGCTGTCGTTCTGGCGTTCGACGTACGCCCAGTCGCCGGCGCGGCTTGCACTGAGGGCGGCGATGAAACCGATCCCTGCTGTCCTGTATACGGGGATGCAATGCTTGCCGAAGCCTGCGAAAAAGCCGACGAAAGGTTCTGCCTGGCTGAATGCATGGGTGACATCGGGATGGATCGAGTAGGTCATTTCCTCTTGCAGATCAGTGCCAATGTCCGGCCCCCCCCCTATTTCGACGCGGAATACACCGGTTCGGTTCGGGTCCAGATCAACATCGACACGACCGCTGCCTCTGTACAACTTCACGGGCACAGACTTCTCGTGTATGACTTCATTGAAGAAATCAACGATCCGATACCAGACATCCTCCGTGCCCATCCGGCTCTCATCGGCTGCCACCAGCAGCGTGCCGATCTTCGCTTCGCGCAACTGCCAGGCCCGGCCGATCCGGTCGGTAATCATGCCGATCTCGACAGGATATCGTTTCTCGAACACTGTATTGTCGCCGGGCGAGAGCGATATGGCGTCCACATCGACGCCGCCGTCGATGGAAACGACGTACTTACCGGCGGGCACGTCGAATGACGCCGAATACCGCTTCCAGTTGTGGGAAATACCGACGGCCTCGGCGAACTTGACGCGGCCGCGATTGTCACGGATGTCATCGAACGAATAAAGTGCCAGCCGCACACTACGGGCTCGTTTGCTGCGGGCATGGGTGGCGAGGCTGTACGTCCCGGACTCGAGATAATGGAGACCGGATCGCAGACGCACGCCCCACGGAATGCGGAATGCACGCCGGCCTTCGGGCACATCCTTTTTTAGCCAATATTCGGTGTTGACCGCGATGCCGGCATTGGTTCCGGTCAGGCGCCAGTTATGGCCCCAGCCGACCTCGAAGCCGCCGTTGGCAAGATAGTTCGGCGGTGGGATGCCCATGTCGCGGCCGATGACATGCCGTTCCATTCCCGGCAGAACGATCTGGTAACTTTGTGACTCACCCTGGATCCAGTCGCGCGGATCGGCCGTGATGTAAAGCAGTCCGATGGTGCATTTGCTGCCGGCAGAGGATTTCAATCCCTCCCTTGTGGGGGTTAGTGTCAGTTTCAGATCACGGCCCTCGCTTTCAGTTCGCAGCGCCGCTTCCTGCCATTGGTAA
>CAUZRT010000252.1:0-5098 GCA_963582235.1 Lentisphaeria bacterium | reverse complement strand
TCCAGATTCAACTCCATATTTCCAGTGCCCTTGAACTCCTCGAAGATGACCTCGTCCATGCGGCTGCCCGTATCGATCAAGGCGGTCGCGAGAATGGTAAGGCTGCCGCCTTCTTCGATGTTGCGTGCCGCGCCGAAGATGCGCTTCGGTTTATGCAGGGCGTTGGCATCGACGCCGCCGGAGAGGATCCGGCCGCTGTGCGGTTCGACGGTATTGTAGGCTCGCGCCAGCCGCGTAATGCTGTCCAGCAGAATCACGACATCTTTGCTGTGCTCGACCAGACGCCGCGCCTTCTCAAGAACCATTTCGGCCACTTGGACATGACGGCCCGGCGGTTCATCGAACGTGGAGCTGATGACCTCGCCATTTACGGAGCGCTCCATATCGGTGACTTCCTCGGGGCGTTCGTCAATCAACAGCACGATCAGAACCGCCTCGGGATTATTGGTCGTAATACTGTTGGCTATCTTCTGCATCAGCACGGTTTTTCCGGTGCGCGGCGGCGCCACGATCAAACCGCGCTGGCCCTTGCCGATCGGCGTAATAATGTCAACGATCCGCATGGCAATCTCGTCGCTCTCGCGCTCCATAATGAAGCGGTCGCGCGGAAAGAACGGCGTCAGATTCTCGAAGGGGATCTTTCCTTTCTTGAATTCAGGGGGTTCGCTATTAATCGCTTCGACCTTGAGCATGGCGAAGAATCGCTCTTTTTCACGCGGCGGTCGAATTTGACCAGTAACGTTGTCACCCCGGCGCAACGAGAAACGCCGAATCTGTGATGGACTTAGGTAGATGTCCTCGGGGCAGGGCAGATAGCTGTATCGCGGCGACCGCAGAAAACCGAAGCCGTCGCCGAGAATCTCCAGCACACCACCGCCGAACATCAAGCCGCTTTTCTCGGCATTGGCCTTCAGAATCTCGAACACGAGATTCTGTTTGGTGATGGCGCCGACGGCTTCGATCCCCAGCTCGAGGGCCATCTTGGTCAAATCGGCCATCGTGAATTCCTGTAACTCGATGAGATTCAGGCTCGGTGCCACGGCATCTTTTGTCATCGCGCCGTCCGCGGAAGCGGCGTTGCTGTTACTGTGATCGTGACGTGGGGGCCTGTCGTTGCGCCGGTGACCGGACGAGCGCCCGGGATGGCCGGAGCGAACATCGAATAACGCGTTCCCGTCGTGTCGTTCGCCGTAACTGCCCGAATGGGTCGGTCCTTTCTTATCGGCCGCCCTATCGGAGCCACCTTTGCCGCGGGACGATCCGCGGGGTGAGCGCTTGCGGCCGGAGCCGCCGTGTTGCTTGTCGGTTCGTGCGGTCGTATCGAAGCTGTTATCGGGGAATAATTCGCCGTCGGAAGCCATAAATCTCCTTAGCTAGTTTTGGGTATGTTCAGCGGATTTGGTCGGAACAGGCCGGAGCCACTCCAAGCGCATGCGGGACAAATGGGAAGTAGGAATCGCTCTGAATCGCCTGTCATGTTCACAGTTTACCGGATTAGGCGCCGCAGTGAATCCTGGGACCGTTCTTTCCCGGCATGAGAACTGAATCTGGGAAACCCGGACGTGATTTTTGTCCTTGGCAAGTTTAATCCGGACAGGTGTGCATCAAGCACGTGTGTTTGGACAAGGTATTCAGGTCTTTCCCACCCTATCCTGCCCACACACAGGACCCGTGGTGACGGGTGAACCGATTCGCGCATAAACCGTGCCAGCTCGACAGCCGAGCCGGCGGATCGAAATCAACGAAAGAGGAATACAGGAGGTGGCGGTCTGTGTTGAAACTGAGGAAAGCAACGCCTCATACGATCGCACCTGCAATGGGCGCCGGCGTGGCGCAAAGGCGTAACGCGATCAACTGGTTATGTCCGATTACTGAAAATATGGAAAATCCGGACGGGCGCGGCAGTACGCCGCAGTGCGTTCACAGTCAGGGAAAAGATCCGGAGAGCGTGGGGCTCGCCCGATCCGAGAGGAACGTGGCTGCCGCCGTGTAGAAGAAACACAAAGGTGTTTCTGAAATATTATATATATAATAGCTCTCAAAAAGTAAGATTGCAAACCGGTAGTCGGGAAAATTTTCTGTTGCCGCGTGAATCCCCGCTCGATACAGGGCACCTGGCGCCGTGACAGGTATGGGGTCATTGGCTGTTTGCGTTGCCGTACTGATGATATTCCTGGATGCTGCGCACGTCCATATGGTCGATTTTATTTAGCGACTCCAGTCCCGATATGGCAGCCTTGAAGCCGCTTACCGTCGTCGTGATCGGTACGCCGTTGATCACGGCTTCCCCACGCATGCGCACCTCGTCCGCCCTCGGTATCGCGCCGCTCGACGGTGTGTTGACGATCCAACTTACATCGTTTTCCGCGATCATATCGAGGACGTTCGGACGCCCTTTCGAGATCTTGAAAATGGCGCAGCTGCTGATCCCATGCTGCCGCAGAATCGTGCTTGTTCCACGCGTCGCGTAAATCGTGAACCCCAGTTCTTGCAAACGCCGAGCATCGTCGACGATTTTGTCCTTGTCGATGTCTCGGACGCTCAGAAAAACATTGCCCGACTCCGGTAGACTGTTGCCGGCTGCAATCTGACTCTTGAAATAGGCTATGCCCAGCGACGCGTCGATGCCCATCACTTCGCCGGTTGATTTCATTTCCGGCGTCAGAATAATATCGCTTCCCGGAAAGCGGGCGAAGGGAAAGACGGCCTCCTTCACCGAATAATGATCGGGAACGATCTCCTCGGTGAAGCCGAGGTCGGGCAGTTTCTGACCCGTCATGACCAGCGCCCCTAGCTTCGCCAGCGGCACGCCGATCGCCTTGCTGACGAACGGGATCGTCCGCGACGCTCGCGGATTGACCTCCAGGACGTACACCTCCTCGTCTTTGACCGCGAATTGAATATTCATCAGGCCGACGACGCCCAGCTCCCGAGCCAATGCATAGGAGTGTGCGCGAATCTGATCCTTGACATCGGCGGACAGCGACGGTGCCGGTATGACGCAGGCACTGTCGCCGGAGTGTACGCCCGCCAACTCCACATGTTCCATAATCGCACCAATGACCGATGTTTCGCCGTCGGATATGCAATCGACGTCCACTTCGACCGCGTCTTCGATGTAGCTGTCGATCAATACCGGCCGCGTCGCCGAGGCTTCCACGGCCGCGCTCATATAGCGGCGCAGATAGGCCTCGTCATAGACAATGACCATGGCCCGGCCGCCGAGCACAAACGACGGTCGCATGAGGACCGGATAGCCGATCTCCGCCGCCACCGTAGCGGCTTCGTCGACCGTCGTCGCGATGCCGTTTGAGGGTTGACGGATATCGAGCTTGCGGGCCAGCTGCTGAAAGGATTTGCGGTTCTCGGCGGCCTCGATGCTGTCCGGCTTGGTGCCGATGATGTTGACGCCGTTGCGTTCCAGGTCCTTCGCCAGATTCAGCGGCGTCTGGCCACCGTACTGGGGAATCAAGCCCCAACATTCTTCGCGTTCATAGATGTGCAGGACGTCCTCGAGCGTCAGGGGTTCGAAATACAATTTGTCGCTGGTGTCGTAGTCGGTGCTGACGGTTTCGGGATTGCTGTTGACCATGATCGTCTCGAAGTCCGCCGCCTTCAGGGCGAAGGCCGCGTGCACGCAGCAATAGTCGAACTCGATTCCCTGGCCGATCCGATTCGGGCCGCCTCCGAGAATCATGATTTTTCGCCGGTCGCTGCTGCGGACTTCGTCGAGATCGCCGTAGCTTGAATAGTAATAGGGCGTATAAGCGACGAATTCCGCGGCGCAGGTGTCGACGAGACCGTAAACCGGCCGGATGCCCAGATCGTAGCGGGCCTTGCGCACGGCGTCCTCGCTGCTGTCGAGGATATGGGCAATCTGCCGGTCCGAGTAGCCGAACTCCTTCGTCTGCCGAAAGAGCGCCGGATCGGATCTCAGACCGTCGAGATTTTCTGCGTCGGCGATCTCCTGCTCGTAACAGCACAACTCCTCCAAGTGCCTGAGGAACCACCGATCGATGCGGCACAACTCGTGGATTCGATCGACCGACCAGCCGCGGCGCAAGGCCGCGCGGATGTAAAACAGACGCTGTGAATTGGGCCGGCGGACGGCTTTGGCGACTTCATCATCGGCGGCGCTTTCGAACTTATCGTCCTTGCCGTCGGCGCCGAAACCGAAGCGGCCCGTCTCGAGCGAGCGCAGCGCTTTCTGCAGAGATTGCTTAAAGGTCTTGCCGATGCTCATGGTCTCTCCAACCGACTTCATCTGGGTGCCGAGAACGTCGTCGGCCATCGGGAACTTTTCAAAAGTGAACCGCGGCACCTTGGTGACCACGTAGTCTATGGTCGGCTCGAAACTTGCCGGCGTCTTGCGTGTGATGTCGTTGGGAATTTCATCGAGCGTATAACCGACGGCCAGTTTGGCTGCGATCTTGGCGATGGGGAATCCCGTTGCTTTCGAGGCCAGCGCACTAGAGCGAGATACGCGCGGGTTCATCTCGATAACCACCATGCGCCCATTGTCCGGGTTGACGGCAAACTGTACGTTGGAACCGCCGGTTTCGACACCGATCTCCCGCATGATCGCAAAGGCCGCATCCCGCATCCGCTGATATTCGCGGTCGGTCAACGTTTGTGCTGGCGCGACAGTGATGCTGTCACCCGTATGTACGCCCATGGGATCGAAATTCTCAATGGAGCAAATGACGACGCAATTGTCTTTTTTATCGCGCATTACCTCCAGTTCAAACTCTTTCCAGCCGAGCACCGATTTCTCGATCAGAACTTCAGTGATGGGGCTGTTGTGAAGGCCGCCTTGCACGATGTCGTCGTATTCTGCGCGGTTGCCGGCGATGCCGCTGCCGGTCCCGCCAAGGGTGAAGGCGGGTCGCACGATTAGAGGAAAGCCGCCCAGTTGCGCCAATGCCGCCTCGGCCTCCGCCATGCTCTTGACAGTAATACTGTCGGGCAGTTCCAGGCCGATACCGATCATAGCTTGTTTGAAAAGCTCCCGGTCCTCGGCTTTGCGGATGGCGTCGGCACTGGCGCCGATCAGTTCAACATCGAAACGTCGGAGACTCCCGATTTCGTGAAGCGCCAT
>CAUZRT010000251.1:0-5122 GCA_963582235.1 Lentisphaeria bacterium | reverse complement strand
CAATCTCGAATGAAACCCGGCCGCTGACGAACAGGACCTGGGCCGTTTCAAGCCTGCCGGTGTCGAGAAGATTGCCGACGACCTTGTCGACGGCGTTGTGTCGGCCGATATCCTCGAACACGCAAAGCGGCCGGCCGTCGATTGAAAAGGCGGCGGCGGCATGGGTGCCGCCCGTGCGGTTGAAAGTCTGCTGCTCGGCCTTCATCACGGCGGCAAGCTTGGGCAGGAGTGCCATGCGCAATGGGGTGACCGGTTTGTCAAGCGAAACGTCATTATTGTCGAGCTCGTGCAATTCGATCTTGCCGCAGAGGCCGCACGACGAGGTCGACATGAGCGAGCGATTCGCGATCAGGTTTTCGCAGAGATAGATCTCGGGAATCTCGATATCAACGATGGCCGTCACTTCTTTTTCGTGATCGACCGTATCGGAAAATCGCACGCTTTCGGTATTGTCGCTGACCACACCCTCCGTGAACAGCAGCCCCCGCACCAGCTCGTGGTCGTCACCGGGTGTGCGCATCGTGACGGTAAACGGGCGACCGTTGATGTTGATCTGCAACGGTTCCTCTACGGTCAGTTGATCGCTGACCTCCGAAACCCGTCCAGTTTCAACTTTCACAGCCTTTGTCGATTTGCTTGACATCTTGTCGGAAGGAAGGAGTGATGTTCTCAAAACAGACCGGTCACGTTTCCGGTTTCCACGTCGATATCGATCTTGCGGAACGACGGGTTCGATGCCGTTCCCGGCATGAGGCTGACGTTTCCGGCGACCGGCACGATCAGCCCGGCGCCGTTGAAGATGAGAACATCTTCGATTGGCAACTGCCAGCCGACCGGCCGGTTCTTGAGCTCGGGATCATGGGAGAGGCTGAGTTGAGTCTTTACCATACAAGTTCCGAAGTTCCGGGAGTCGGGGTCCTCATTGAGTGATCTGACCTTTTCCCACGCACGTTGAGAGTAGTGGACGCCATCGGCTCCGTAGATCTCCCTGGCAATGGTTTCGATGCGTTCATCGAGTCGGCTATCGAGATCGTAAAGGTAGTTGAAGTCTTTCTCTTCATCGCAGACTGAGATGACCGCCTCGGCCAGCTCGATTGCGCCTTCCCCGCCTTGTCGCCAGTGATTCGCGGTCGCCACCACGCCGCCGTTGGCCTCGGCAGCACGCCGGACGATGTCGGTCTCGGCGTCCGTATCGGTATAAAACCGGTTAATGCACACGATGGGCCGGATGCCGCTCTTGCGAACGATATCCATATGGGCCTGAAGGTTCTCGCAGCCCTGCTCGACAAGCCCGCAATCCTCCTCCCGGTAAACCGCGTCAAGGGCGACGCCGGGCGTCACCTTTGGTCCGCCGCCGTGCATTTTCAGCGCCCGCACGGTGGCGACGATTACGACCGCATCGGGCGTCAGACCGGAAGCGCGGCATTTGAGATTCCAGAACTTTTCGTAGCCGACATCGGCGCCGAAGCCGCTTTCGGTGATGTGATACTCCGACAGTCGTGTCCCGAGTATGTCGGCGATGATGGAACTCTGACCGATGGCGATATTGGCAAACGGGCCTGCGTGGACGAAGACCGGCTGGCCTTCGATGGTCTGCAGCAGATTGGGATTTATGGCCTTTACCAGCCAGGCTGCCATGGCGCCGTCGACTTCGAGATCAACGGTGGTGACGGGCGCGCCGTTTCGATCATACGCAACAATGACCTTAGCAATGCGCTCGCGCAGATCGCGCAAATCGCGGGCTATGGCGAGAATGGCCATGAGCTCGCTGGAGACGCTGATCTGAAATCCCGACTGCATCTCGAAACCATCCATCTTGCCGCCCTGTCCGATCGTAATCCGGCGTAAGCTTTGCGCACAGAAGTCCAGGGCCCATTTAATCTGCACCTGGTCGGGGTCGATGTCCAAACGTCGTAGCTTGCTGCGTGCCAGGCGAGCATCGTCGTAATTGCGCTCGTGTTGCATGCGTGCTGTCAAGGCTACCAGGCAGAGATTGTGGGCGTTGGTGATGGCGTCGATGTCGCCGGTCAGTCCCATGGACAACTCAGTGAGGGGAATGCACTGCGAACGCCCGCCCCCGGCGGCAGAGCCCTTAATGTTGAAGGTTGGACCGCCACTCGGTTGACGGATGGCTCCGGTCACCCGCCGGTTAAGTTTTCCAAAGCCCTGCACCAATCCCATAGTCGTTGTCGTCTTTCCTTCCCCGAGCGGTGTCGGCGTGATTGCCGTTACATCGACATAACGGCCGGCAGCGCGTCTGGAGGTGCGCTCGCAGACGCGGCGGTAATCGACTTTGCACAGCCGCCGGCCCATGGGTATAACTTCCTCAGATTCCAATCCCAGTTCGCCGGCCAGGACATCGATTGACTTCATCGACGCTTCGGCGGCTTGAGCAATTTCCCAATCGGCGCGGATAGTCGGATCAAGATAACTCGGGATCACGATATAATCACCATATTGACAATAGGTTAAATATACTTTCGAATACTGTTTGGCGATCAAGAAAGCTGAATGCCGAAACCGATACCATATTCGAACTGAGCCTCAAAGGCAAGATGCCGTCGACATGGCGGGTGGCGTCGCACCCGTAAGCCGGGTCCCTTACGACACATGGGACTTCGTTACTGTGCCAGGGGCGGCATGGATACTGCGTCAACTCGAAAGGGAGAACTGCCGTTCTTCGCAAATGCACGTCTCACCGCGTGCCGGTCGCGGCGCCCTTCCTGATCTTAAAATACTGAAAAGCAGGGCTCATGCAGTCAGCCATAGACCAAAAGATCGAATCGGATGTCGAACTCCTTGCCGAGCGGATTTTGATCGTCGACGATGAGAGCGGACTGCGACGGTTGATGAGAGCGTATTTGGAAAGCGAGAAGTTCGAGGTCTATGAAGCGGCAGATGGGGAGGAGGGCATCGAGATCATCCGCGCGAAGCCCGTGGATCTCGTGATTACGGACTTGCAGATGCCTCTTAAGAACGGCATGGAACTTCTCGACGAGATCAAGCAGTACTTCCCGGCGATCCCTGTGGTCATCATGTCCGGGAGGCCGGACATCGCCGCCGCCGTCCATTGTATCAAGCTCGGGGCCACCGATTTTCTCTCAAAGCCGTTCAAACTGTCGAAGATACGAAAGGTGGTCAGTTCGGTGTTGCGCGAGAAGCAGCGGGCATTGTCCCAGTCCAGAGATGCAGCGGGTAGCGGCAGTTACTCCCGTATTCTGGCGGGGTACGAGATCAAACAGACCCTGGGCGAGGGGAACATGGGCGTGGTGTTCCTGGCGACACGCACAAATTCCGACGGCGGCCAGGAACAGTATGCCTTGAAGATCCTGAAACCGGTCACCCACAATGAAGAGAAGCGCCGCATCGCCTTGGAGCGATTCTTACGCGAGGCCGAGACGGCGTCCCAGCTGGATCACCCGAACATCGTCTCCATACTCGATCATGGTCTCGCCGATGAAGAGCAGATTCCGTACATGGCCATGGAATACGTCGAAGGGGTCTCACTGCGTGATCTCATTCAGGAGCGGACGCCGCTGAATTATCGGCAAAAGGCGCTGATCATCCAGCAGTCGGCATCCGCACTGGCGGAGATTCACCGTCACGGTATCTGCCACCGCGACATCAAACCCGCGAACATTCTCCTGGACGAAGAGCTCAACGCAAAGGTAACGGACTTCGGCATCGCCCTGTATCCTGATTCGGAGTTGACGTTGTCCGCGAACATCCTCGGGACTCCGGTGTATCTTTCGCCCGAAGGCTTCAAGTCACCGAAAGTCGACCATCGATCCGACATCTTCTCTCTGGGCACGTTGGCTTACGAGTTCTTCCTTCTCGGCCGTCCGTTCGTTGGTGACAGCATCGGACAATATGCGCACATCATCCAGTTCGAACGCCCCGTCGAGCCACGCAAGGTAGACCCGAAGTTTCCCGTCAAACTGCAGATGATTCTCGCAAAAATGATGCGCAAGGACCCGGATCAGCGGTACGTTTCGGCCGATGAGTTGATTGCGGAACTCGATGATTTTCT
This sequence comes from Lentisphaeria bacterium, assembly GCA_963582235.1. Taxonomy (GTDB): domain Bacteria; phylum Verrucomicrobiota; class Lentisphaeria; order JABSQK01; family CAJWLW01; genus CAUZRT01. Next base: position 1,092 of record CAUZRT010000251.1, on the reverse strand, counting down.
GAATGACCAGGCGGATCGCGCCGGGATCTTTCATAAAGTGGTCGATCGCTGGCGTAAGCACGACTGGCGGTAGGCAGTGGCTGACCGAAAACCCGCCGCCGCGAATCGGGGAATTGCGGGTTGTTTGGTCAGCCGCTATACGGTCACAGGGCCCCTCCAGCGGCGCCGCTGGAGGGGCCCTGTGTTTTTTTCCTTGAAATCCGATCAGCAAAGTTGTAGAATATAATGACGGCTTCGACTTCGGGAAACAAAAGTTTCGTATTTTGGTAACGGTAAGACTGGAACCGCGTGATGTCCAAAAACCTAGTCAGCTTATCCCGCCGAAAAGGGTTGGAGAACAATCTTTTCGAGCGAATCGTGGAAACCGGCACGGCACGGCCGGACCTGCACCAGAACCTCTCCAAGGAATATTTGATCGGAGAAGCGATGACCCTTGGCGCCGCCTCGTTCTACGATCTGTTGAGCGCCGATAATGAAGGGAAGAAGGCCTTCGTATGCGACGGATCCGCATGTCTTTGCGCCGGGACTCAGGACGAAGTCGTCGACAAGCTTAAGCAGCATTTTGACGAGAGCGAAATCGGCACCATCACGTGCCTCGGCCGTTGCCATGAAAACCGGGCCTTCCATTACCAGGGCCAGAATTACTCCGGAACCGCGATTGACAATATCGACGACATTCTCGGTAATGGCCAGGCGCCATGGCCGGACCGGTATCATGTCGAGTCGCTTCTGGATCCGCCGATCCTCACCGGGACTTTTATCGGAATCGATGATTATTATGCCGGTTTGAAAACGGCCCTGATCGACCGGTCGCCAGACGAGATTCTCGCCCACGTCAAGAATTCGAAGCTGCGCGGCCGCGGCGGTGCCGGATTTCCCACCGGCATGAAATGGGCGGCCTGCAAGCAGGCGCCGGGGGAAAAGAAATATATCGTTTGCAATGCCGACGAGGGAGATCCGGGCGCTTACATCGACCGCTATTTGATGGAACATCAGCCGCACAGCGTCCTTTTCGGGATGCTGGCCGCCGGTCGTGTTGTCGGGGCTGACGAGGGCGTCCTCTACATTCGCGCCGAGTATCCCGTATCCATT
>CAUZRT010000250.1:0-5125 GCA_963582235.1 Lentisphaeria bacterium | reverse complement strand
CTCCTTCACCGGCTCACCGCCGATCAGGTGCTCCTGAATGATGCGCTCGAGCACCTCCGGCGTACAGGAATGGTACCAAACACCGTCGGGATAGACGACGGCAATCGGGCCGTGTTCGCAGATCTGCAGGCAGTTGGCCTTAGTCCGGTAAATCCCGCCGCCACGATCGAGCTTCAATTCCGTCAGCCGTTGTTTCAAAAAATTCCAGGATTCCAGGCTGCGCCCCTTCACCGAGCATTTCGGCTTGGTTTGATCGCTGCACAGAAAGATGTGGCGCCGGATCCTGGCGAGGTTCAATTGCACGGTCTTGCGCTCGAGACTCTCGGTCATGGTCAGGCCCGTGTCGAACTCGTCCTGTGCGATCACCGTCAGTTCAAGATGCGCATTGACCTCAGCCAGTAACTGCCGGCTTTCCGGATAGGTGATGCGCACCATGGCCTGGTGATACGTCAGCCATGCATGGTCGCGGATCTCCTCTGGCTGAATCGTCACCTGATCCGCCTTCACCATTGCCGGAAAGAAGGTCACGGTCTTTGGCTTGGTGCCGCCGTTGCGCGGCTTCTGATAACTCTCTTTGAACTGCTGGTCGCCGATCAACGAGTAGGCGGTGATCCCGGTCTCCTCTTCGAACTCCCGGCGCGCCGCCGCCTGTGCCAATTCGCCTTCCTGCGGATGCCCTTTGGAAAATCCCCAATGACCAGCATGATGCTGAATCAGGAGGTAAACAAGACCGTCTTTACTGTGGCGGATCGGGATGATACCAAAGGACTGTTCGGTCATGCGACACCTGGAGGAATGGAGTGTGGGAGGATTGGAATGGTGGAGTGTAGCCGTACCCACCAATCGTTGACGTCATTCAGATTCGCGGGACTCCTGATCCGTTCCGGATTCGGTGGTGACATCGGGGCGCAAAGCGCCAGCGTGTTACAGGCCTCACCGAATTCTGGGGGAGGCCATAATACAAACGCCCAACTTAAACTCCCGTCGAAGGCGCCCCTCGTCCTCGAATCGACCGTCGAGGACGAGGACGATGAAATAATTCATTGCGCGTCTTATTGCCGATTCGGTGAGTTATTGTGTTAATCTAAACCCCTTGGATTCTGAGGCAAACGACGGTCGCGCGGACGTCGCTCAATGGTTGACAAAGCTCGCACCGACGGTATATTCATAAATCGGAACTTTGTCCCGTGAATACTGCCATACTCTTACCGGCAGTACCCGCGGTCGGCCGGCACGCAACTTCCGTCATCGCCGCGTGTCTTGAAAGCACCGATAATGGCCGGAATTTTGCGACAAAAACAGCCTGCGACGATCTATCTACACCTGTTCTTTATTAGATGAATGATTTCCGTACAACCCTGATGGGCTTGATCGTCGTTGCTGCCGGTTTAGCTGCAAGCCCGGCCGGTGCCGATCCCGGCGAAGATGACTTCAACTACGCCAAAGGCTGCTTCATCGACGAAGATTACTGGGGCGCCGTCGAGGCATACGAAGACTACATCAATACCTATCCCGACGGCCCGAACGTCGCGCGAGCCCACTATCAGATCGGTCAATCCTACTTTCGGCTCGAGGAATACGATGACGCCATCAAGGCATTCGTGGCGGCATGGAAGAAGTTCCCAGACGCTGACGAGGATGCGCCGATCGGCTGTTACAATCTCGGCCATTCCTACCTAAACAAAAAAAACTACGAAAAGGCCATTCCGCCATTTGAATTCGCCATCGAGAACGGCAACGACAAGATTCGCGAGGAGTCGATTGTCGCCAAGGGTGAGAGCCTCATCAAAACGTCGCAGCTCGACAAGGCGGCGGCGCTTTATGCCGCGTTCCTAGAGGAGTTCAAGGAATCCTTACATCGTCCGGCCGTGTTCTTCTCACGCGGCTGGGCACTTCTGGAGACGGAACAGCATGAGGCCGCGATTGCGGCGCTCACCGAACTTTTAAAGACCTATCCCAGCCACTCGACCGCATCAAAGGCCATGCTGGCCCTGAGCGATGCGTACAGCGCCCTCGAACAGTACGAGGAAGCGGAAAAACTCCTCGATGAACTGATGACCGAGGAGAGCCAGGTCGAGGAAGCCAAGCTCCGACTTGCCTGGAACCGGTTCAATAGCGGGGACAAAGCAAGCGCCGCCAAGTCGTTCATCGCCTTTGCCGAGAGTTATCCGCAACACAAGCTGTACGCAACGGTTCTCTACAATGCCGGCATCGCCTACTACGACCTCAACGAATACGACAGGGCGATCGGCGTCTTCCGGCGCATCCTGAAGGATCGGGAAGACAGCAAGGAGGCAGGAGAACTCCAGTTCTGGCTCGGCCTCTGCCTGTTCGAGTCCGAGAAGTTCGATGAAGCGGTCCAGGTCATCAAGAAGCAGCTGGAAGCCGGCGGCCAAGACAAGGAGCGCGCCGGCAGTCTCATTTACACATACGCCGAAGCCCTGTCGGCCCTTGACCGGACCAAGGATGCGATCGATTGGTTCCGGAAGCTTGCAACGGAGCATCCCGAGTCGAAATATATCGAAAATGCAATGTACTCATTGGCCCTTGCACAGCAGAAGGATGAGGATCTGACGAGTGCCATCGCCACCCTCGCGTCGCTGCTGGAGAAGTTTCCCGAAACAGAATTGAAGGAACATGTCTATTTTGCCCTTGGCGAGTATCTCACCCGAGAAGAGCGACACGAGGAGGCGGAAAAGTGGCTGGATCTGCTTGCGGAATTGCCAAAATCAGCATCGGAGCAGAATGGTGATGCCCAGCCGGATAAGGAAAAGGGATCCGCGAAAGTTCTCTACCGGCGCGCCTGGACTAAGTTCGACCGGGAAAAATACGATGAGAGCATGCCCCTGTTCCGCGAGATAGCCGACATGAAAAACGAATTTCAGACCGAAGCGCTCTACATGTGCGGCCGGTCCGCGGAGCATCTCGGACGTACCGAAACGGCCATTGAGGATTATGAAAAGCTAAAGGCCACTGGCCGCAAGGACGAATTTGTTGAAAAGGCATACCACCGCCTTGGTTTCCTCTATCAGGGAGACGAACTGGTCAACAACATTGACGATTATGAAGTCAATTACCCCAATGGTCAATTCGCGGCGGTGCTGCGTCTGAAAATGGCCGAGAACTGCTACAATGAGGGTAATGTCGATGGTGCCGTCAAGCATTACGATATTTTACAAAAGAAGGAACTGAGCGCGGAACTGCAGGAGTCCGTCAACTATGGTCTTGGCTGGTGCTGGTGGCTGGAGAAGGAGGATGTGCAAAAGGCCGACAGCTTTTTTGCCAAGGTCACCGACGGCGATATCACCAGGACAATGGTGCGGGACGCAATTCTGCAGCGGGGTGAAATCGCCTATGCCGCCAAAGAGTATGAAAAGGCGAAGGCATTTTTTAAAAATCTGAAGCACCTGGACTCGAACCGAGGCGAGCGAGCGCTCTACATGCTTGGCTGGATCGCCCTGCGCATGAAGAACAACGAGAGCGTTGTGACGAATTTCAAAGGACTCCGCGAGCGCTTTCCGAAGTCGGAGTTTGCGACCGACGCAGCGATTCGCCTGGCTGAGGCATTGAATGAGGCCGACAAACTCGAAGAGTCAGAGTCCGTACTCAAAGCGGCGATCCAAAACCCGGATTCAAGCTTGGAGGAAGACCTGCTCCACCTGTATCTGGAGACGCTGGTCAAACGCAAGGACTGGCAGGCTGTGACTGAGGTGTGCAACGAGCTCGCGGGGAAGTTCCCCACGTCGGAGCGCCGCTACCTGATCTCCTTCAACCTCGGCGTGGCTCATAAGGAAATCGGCATTTTCGACAAGGCCATCGAGTTTTTCAAGCAGACCATGGCCGAAACCGAGACGCGCGAGGCGGCCGTGGCCCTATTCAACATTGGCTCGATCCATTTCAGCCAGGAGAAATACCTCGAGGCCGCCAAGACCTACTTGAAGGTCGAAAAGCTCTATGATTACGAGGATCTCTCCGCCAAATCCCTATACCATGCGATCGATACATTTCATCGGGCCGGTCCGAAGCATGTCAAACGTGCTAATGTCTATCTGAAGAAGCTGCGGAAGAGTTACCCCGATTCACCATGGACGAAAAAGGCGGGCGAACTCGAAGCGCCGACCGAGAAATCGACCGAGCAACCGGATAGCGGCGGCAACGTGCCACCGGCTGAAAAACCCAATGGCGACAAGAACGCGGACGTTAATCAGCCCGGCGGACCGGGTGGCTGAGCAGTGCTTGAAAGAGCAGGGTCAGGGTTGAGGTTTCGCAAAAACCTCATGAGTCTCAATGAATCGCACTAATGCTGAGCCGATTTCGTCATACCCGACGGGATCGGCTCAGCCTGTTTTTACGAACACCGATAATCCGCAACAACTCCAGGACGCTCTTTATGAATAAACGGCGCAACACTGGCTCCTTCAAGATTCCCCGCTTGACGATCGGTATGGCAATGGCATTGATTGCAATTCCTCTGGTCCTTCACGCCCAGGACGAGGAAATGACCGGGGTCGTCGTCGGCCGGACGATCTGGGAGACCATCCAGCGTGGCGGCGAGGTTATGTATGTCATCCTGCTAGCCTCGGTACTCGGGCTGGCAGCGATCCTCGATGTCGCCTTCCGCACGCGTCAGGCCGCGATACTTCCGAAAAACATCCGCAAGGATCTCCAGGAACGAGGAGAGCCGTTGCGCATCGGCGAGATCATCGGAGGCAACGAGCGCGTTTCAATCGTCAAAATTCTCAAAGCGGGTCACATCTGGCGCAAGGGCTCGAACGAACAGATTCAATATGCCGTCGAGAAGGCGGTGGACGAGATTGTCTGGCAGCTCAAGCGTGTAGCCCGGCCGATCGGCATCATCGCCAACACAACGCCGCTCCTCGGACTGCTGGGCACCGTCATCGGCATCATTCAGGCATTCGATGTGGTCGCCCGTCAAGGCGCTCTCGGTGATCCCGGCGCCCTCGCCGGCGGCATCTCGAAGGCGTTGCTGACGACCTGGTTCGGCCTGATCGTTGCCATCCCTTTGCTGCTGGCCTATCACTTTTTTATCGGCAAGATCGAAACACAGTTGCGCAAATGCGAGGAACTTGCCAAGGAAATCCTGATCCTGCCGCCCGAATGACTG
>CAUZRT010000249.1:0-5126 GCA_963582235.1 Lentisphaeria bacterium | reverse complement strand
TCGATTTTGGCCGTATCCATCATCCCCTCTCGGAGGGGATGATGGATACGGCCAAAATCGAGTTGATGAAACCGAAAGCATTCCTCATCAATTCCGCCCGCGGCGGGCTGGCCGATGAAGATGCGTTGTACCGGTCTCGACGTGCGGCGATCCGAGCCGCCGACCGACTCGCGCTTCTTCGAGCTGGACAACGTGGTCAGCACGCCGCACTGCGCATCCCGAACCGATGGCACGTTTCAGACCTGCGGCGACATGATCGTCCGCAATATTCGTAAGCTTATCCGCAGCGAACGACCCGAGGACATGGTCAATGCCGAGGCGTAGAACCGCGTCCTGGAGCGTCTGGATCAGTGGACTTAGCCGGCTTCGCCGGGACGTTTTATCCGTGATTCATAATCGACCTATTCGTAATCGATCCATGCGCCGCGTGAGTCACGTTCCGTGTTGTCACGAGATAATCCGTCAACTGACGAATCACGGGATGATCGCTCTGTATTCGAACATCGATTACGAATTGATCGATTACGAGTGAAGTGCTGTTGAGTGTCAAGAACAAAAAACAAATTCCTATACGATGGACACAGCAGACAGAGTAGACGCGTTACTCAGCTGATCTGGGCGGCTACGATTTGTTCACAAACTGTTCAATCCGGTCCATAGCCTCGTCGAGCCGGTCATCCTGCTGCGCGAAGCAGAGCCGCAACCAACCCTCACCGCCGGCGCCGAAGGCGCATCCGGGCGCCAGCGTGACGCTCTGCTGATATAACAATTCACGACAGAAATCGAAGCTGTCCTCGCTGCCCGGAAGTTGTAAGAAGAGGTAGAAGGCGCCGTCCGGCCGCGCAACCACCGCGCCGTCGATTTTCTGGATCCGTGTCAGAACGAGGTCTCGCAGCCGCCTGTAACGCACGAGACTTTCCGCTACGAACGCCTCGCCGTCCGCCAAGGCGGTGATCGCCGCGACCTGCGCCACGCTGGGCGCGTGCGAGGTGATGAACTCCTGGAGTTGTGCCATGCGTGCGGTCAACTCGGGCTCGCCAATGATGAAGCCGATCCGCCAGCCCGTCATGCACCACGCCTTGGAGAGGCCATTGATGAGAAGAACCCGGTCTTCGGGAGTGGCCAAATTCAGGAACGACGGCGGACAATCTTCCGTAAAGACGATTCGGTCGTAGATCTCATCACCAAGCAGCCACAGCCCATGCTCCCGGCAGAATGTCAGAAGGCGGCGCTTTTCCTCGGCCGACATGACCGTGCCGGTGGGATTGGATGGTGTGTTCGCAATCACCATCCGGACGCTCGAATCCCGGCGAACGGTTTCCTCGAGCTTGTCGAAATCCAGCCGGAATTCCTGGTGCCCACCATCGAAGTTCAGCGCAAGTTCATGAACCGCGGCCCCTGCGAGTTGGCTCGCACCGGTGAAACTGGGCCACGCCGGCGTGATATTGATGACACTGTCGCCGGCCCTCACAAGGCTCGCCATTGCCAGAAAGATGGCCTGTATGGCGCCGCAGGAGACAACGAAATGATCGGGGCTGAGGCCAACCCCGTACTGTCGCTGATAGTAGCGAACGAGTTCGGCCCGAAGATCTGTGCGCCCGCGATTCGGCTCGTAGAAAACGGCGCCATTCCGCAATGCTTCGCAACCGGCCTCGACAATGAATTCGGGCGTCCCCAGGTCGGGTTCGCCGAAATGAAGCGCTATGAAGGACCGGTCCGGCTCCTCGTGCTGCAGCTTGACATAGATGTCGTGCAGATCGCGAATCCGTGAGGGCATAATTGTCTCGAGACAACTGTGCGGGCGGTTGTCCATAAGTCTCCACGAATTAGTGTCTGTTCAAAAATTACCGGGCCGCCGCCGTATTTTCGCAGCCCCGGCTCACGAGTCTCTGCAGAACCGCAGCGGCATCCAATCCTCGTACCGGTGAAAGTCCACAGCGGTCAAGGGGGCGCAGGACGACAGCTCGTTGCCTTCGGGAAGGTAGACGGACCAGTCGTAGCGCGAGAGATGAAACAGCCATATGTCTTCGGGGTTGGGCGCGCCGGCGACGGTCGGTAAATCAGCAAAGGGGATTCCGACCTCCAACTGCCAGAACTCGTCTTCATCTTCCCAGTTGTTCATGGTGCCCTTGACGAACACCGCTGACTGGAGCCCCTGGCAATCCCAGCGGCTCCAACGGTGATGGTCGTTGCCACCGGCGCCGCGCTTGACGTTGTAGGCGTCGAATACCGTATTCAGCGCATTGATCTCGAAGTTGTAATAAGGATCCCGCTCGGCGTCGGGTTTGACGAATACCTCGAGTACATCCTCACTGCAGGTGGAGGAATCGCGCTCCGTCAGGTAACTCCAGATATCCTTGTCCCAGGCCTTGAAGCCGACGTACAGATAGTCGTCGTCCCACAGCATGCGGGCCTCGGTGGGACTGATGGGTTTCTCGAAGGTGACCGGGATAAAGAAGTCCAGCACTTCAGCCTTGTCCCATGCCGCTTCATCGAGATGCCCGTCAACAGTGATGGGTTGATCCGTGTACGGGCAGTCGTAAGATTCTCTGAGTTGTGACATTTCGATTTCCTTTTGCTGATCCATTTCGCAACTCACAAAATACTCATGATCGAACCGGATGCAATCGCATCAGCCGCCGCCAACGGACTGAGTGCTCGGATTGGAATCGAACCGTACGGCGGTAAATTTGGCACATAGAGAATTATATTTGACGCCTAGTAAACCGACACCCGAATCCCCAATCCCGGAGTCCCCAATTCGATGTCCTCACAAAAAACCGTATTGATCACCGGCGCTCGGGGAAATCTGGCGGCGCGTCTGACACCGGGTCTGGTGGAGGATTACAATCTCACCTGTCTCGATGTCCACCCCACGCCGGGGGTCATCGATGCCGATCTCTCGATTTACGATGAATCCTGGGTCCAGCAGTTCGCGGGCATGGACGTCGTCCTTCATTTTGCCGCCAATCCCATTAATGTGAGCCCGTGGGAACGGGCCGCGGCGAACCTCTTGATCGGCACAAATGTGCTGCAGGCCTGCGTCGCGCGCGGTGTCCCGCGCATCGCCATCTCCAGCTCCAACCACACGATGAGCGGATACTGGGACATGCCGTCGGCAAACCTCTTCCGCGAATGGCAGACCGATGTGGACTCCGATGCGCCACCGAGTGAAATCACCTCTGAAACGCCGCCGTGCCCCGGCAACCCGTACGGCACCATGAAGTTCGCGGAGGAGACCGTTGCGCGTTCATTTCATCAGCGCTTCGGAATCCAGGTCGTTGTCGTTCGCATCGGCTGTGTCCTCCCTGGCGACAATACGCCGGCAGCGATCCGAGAACGAAATAGCGACTACATTAAGCCCTTGTGGTTGCACGAAGAAGACGCGCTGGCGTTTTACCGTTCGGTGATCGAAGTTGAGTCGCTGACATTTCACATCGTCAACCTGACGTCGGCCAACAGCGGCTCGCCGTGGTCACTGGACGAAGCCCGACGGCTGCTAGGCTACGAACCCAAGTATGACGTGACGAAGGAGTAGAACGGAATTGGAATACTGAAATATTGGAAGACTGAAATATTGGAAGACTGAAAGACTATAAGACTGGAAACGCCCGGAACTCCGTGAGAAGCCCATAAGCCCAAGTGAAACAGATGGAACAAATGGAAAAAGGAAGATGCCAGTGAATGAAGCGATCAAAATCGTGCTGGACAACACCAAGCCGCTCGATCACCCCCGCGGCGATCGGTTGCCGTTGCTGCTGTGGACCGTCCTCGGCGGTGCCGCTGCCGATGACGCGGAACAGGAGCACATCGTCCGCGAGCTCGATTCGCGCGGCGTCGCAATGATTGCCACCTGGGATCCGAATAACTAAGGAGAAGAACCTGGCCGAAGCAATGCGTATCGCCCGCATTCAGAAGAAGCTGAGCCTGCCCGTGTGCATCAATGCCAACTCGTGCATGTCCTGGTTCTTCAACAAAGACGAGAAGACGGCCCATCTCGACGATGCCGGCGAGCCGTTTTTCGATCCCTCCTTCAGCGTCGCCAAGGTCGGCTGTCCGTTCCGCATCGATCATCGTTACGATGCGGTAACGGAACAGATCGAATACTTCCTGCGCGCATACCAGGCGGCGGAGCTGCCGGTGGACTTCATCTTTGGCGATTGGGAATTCGACGGACCGCTCGAGGTCAACCGTGCGTGGGAAGCATCCAAGCGCTGCACGGTCTGCCGCGAACAGATTCCCGGCATCGACGATTTCAACGAGTTTCAGAAGGCGATACGGGTCAAACGTGGTGAAGCGACGCGGACGTGTTACAGCGGATCCGATCCTGTCGCGCTTCCCAACGGCACTGGCCGGCAACTACGGCGTTTATCCCGGTGACGGCTATCGCTACTGGTACGACTTTTATGAAGACTTCGTCGACTACCACCCCCACCGCAAAGAACAGAAAGCCACCTATCGGCAGTGGTACGATGAGTTCCCACTGACCGGATATACTTTCGCCATGCCGACAGTGTACCCGTGGGCGCGGCAGTATCTATGGTATGACTTCGCCAACCCTGATTATCACTGGTTCTACAACATGCTGCGAGTGGCCTCCAATGCCGGCGGTCACACCGACGCAAATGTGCCGATCATCCCTTTCGTCCACTGGCACACGATTTACGATCCGGACCCGGGCGAACCAGGGATCGAGCAGATGAGCGAGTGGGCGTACCAGGAACTGTTGTGGCACATGCTGCTGCGGGGCTCGGACACGTTCTTTCTCTTTTGCCAACAGTCCGATGCGCCGGCGGAGATTCGTCACGTGCATAAGGTGTGGGCCGCTTCTCTCGAGTACGCGGATTGGCTCGATCGCGGCACGCCGATCACGTTCGACGTCCCGAAACAGCCTGGTCCCGTAGTCTCCGGTCTGCGTGTAGGCGACCGAGTTTTGGCGCGGCGCACCGATTTCGACCAAGAGCAGCGCGGCCCGGTCGCCCTGTTGGTCGGCGAGAGGAAGATTCAAGTGCCCCGCGTTGAACGCGGGTTCCAGATCCTCGAGATCGAATGATCGACCGCGGGTTCTCTGTCGTTGATAAAAGGAGCCCGACCACGGTGAAGTCCAGCCAGTGTGAGCCAGGGAA
>CAUZRT010000248.1:0-5129 GCA_963582235.1 Lentisphaeria bacterium | reverse complement strand
GAAAAAATCGACATTTTAGCGACTGCTCCCGGTGCTGCCGATCAACGGGAATCCAGACCTGGCCGCACCGAAGCTCCTGCCATGCAGGGCGTATTTGTCACACAGTATTTGTCTGTACCGGACAGCGCAACGCCACGGGCGGCCCTATGTTCGGTACCTGAGTCACTGTAATCATTGACTCTGCAATCACAGTCATCCCACAGGAGCTCGCTAGCAGCCGACCGGATCGTTTCGAAACTGCACGAAGCGGTCGAAATCACCGTCGGACCGCCACCCGGACGGTCTGCTCCGATACATCTTCGACGTCTATGGCCACCGGCAGGAATTCACGTATGACCTCGATGTTTGTCAATGCATGAGATGATAGCGGCATGGTGACAAAACTGCCGCTGCCGGCCATTGCCAGATAGAGCATCAGCTGATCGGCGAGGTGTCGCGCCGACCGGGACCTCGGCCCGAAAATAACGCTGCACTTCCGTAGCAGTTGCGCTCGGCCACCACCTCCGCCCGCACACCTTTCTCGCCGAAGCCGGTGACCACATCGGAAACCTCAGCGGACGTCATCGTGACAATGACGACATTTCCCGGGCCATTGGACGAAATCTCTTCGATGCGACTGTCGTTCGGTTTTACGGGCAATTTTCGTTTCAGCACCTTCAACTCGCGCTCGGCGATATGCCGCGGGAGCCCGGCGACGACTGCCCGGCAACAGCACCGCTCGATGTTTCCGCGCACCGGCAAGTCGAGGGGCTGGAGGCCGTCTCTGGGTTCAACGGTCACCCGCATCTTGCCGCCGCCCGCCGGGTAAAATCCGTACCGATCGAGCTTCGCCCGTAGCTTCGGTCCCATGCGGTTGATCAGCGGTACAAAGGCGATGGCGAAAAAATCGAAAGGCGGGGCGAAGGGATTGTGGGTACCGCCTCTGAGAACCAGCGCCGAAGGACCGGGGGCCGTTACAAGGGCCGGCAGCACCGTTTGCAGCACCAGCGTCGTGCTGCCGGCGGTACCGATGTCGAAAATATACTCGCCGGGTTTGATCGCTTCGGGTCGAAACGTCAAGTCGGAGGAACCGAGCCGGTCGCCTTGCACATCTGCCTGCCCGACTGCCGCTGCCGCGCGGACCGCCGCTAGATGCTGACTCCGCAAGCCGGGTCGCTTGCGATTCGCCCGGATGTTGTAGATTCGAAATCCCTCACCCATCGCCAGCGACAGCGCCAGCGCCGTCCGCAGAATCTGCCCCCCACCCTCCCCAAATGCCCCGTCAACTGTGATCATATTGTTTAGCTCTGTCTGTTTGATCGGATTCGATGAATTCGAAAGCTGCCGTCACGCGTTTGAGATCATCGCAAAAAGTGCTGCAATAAACGTCCGCGATCGTTGCGGAGCGAAGATGGCGAATCACGGATCGCAGAAGGATGAAGATTCGGGATGCTGCGCCAATGGCGTTATTCCGCGGCGAGCAACTCGCGCAGGGCTTTGAGGTGGTCGGCGCGATGAAAGATGGCAAGACGAGAAAAATTTTCCATGCAGACCTGAAAAAAAATTAATTCCTACTTTAAGCAGGACGGACACGGCGATAGGCAAGAGACCTTCACTCGGCAGTCAGAAGTTCACAAATCTCTCGCGGATCGCTTGACGCCACGATCGCCTCACGCAATCTTGCGTCCCGTAGTCGTGTCGTGACATTGCGCAAGATACTTCAAATGAAATTTGACCGGATAGTACGTTTCTTCGATGTGCAGACATGGGGCGCCCTTCTGCTGTTGAGTATGGTCGTCGGCCTCCTCAGCGGGGCCGCGGCCGTAATCTTCCAGGCGCTGCTGCATCTCCTGCAGGAAGAGGCTATCGGCGTTGCTCTCGGTGCGGACCCCGGTATGAGCCGTTATGTACTGATCGTCGGTCTGCCGGTCGTCGGCGGACTGATCTCCGGATTCCTCGTTTTCAAGTTCGCGCCGGAGACGGAGGGCCACGGTACGGATTCCATGATCCGCGCCTTTCATAGGCTGAAGGGTGAAATCCGGGCGCGGGTGCCGTTGTTGAAGGCCGTTGCCTCCGGGGTCACAATCGGGTTTGGCGGTTCGGCGGGGAAGGAAGGGCCGATCGCCCAGATCGGGGCGGGTCTGGGTTCTATATTGAGCGAGAAACTGCGGCTGGATAGCCGCTGGCGCCGGATTCTGTTGCTGGCAGGTGCCGCCGCGGGCGTCGGCGCCATTTTCCGAACGCCGCTCGGCGGCGCTATTTTTGCGGTGGAAGTCCTCTACCGGGAATCGGACTTCGAGTACGAGGCGTTGGTGCCGTGTGTTTTCTCGTCGATCTGCGCCTATGCCGTATTTACCTATTTTTATCCAAACCAAGAATTTCTGTTTATTGTCACGGAAGGTATTCGATTTCAACAGAATCGCGAACTGATTCTTTACGCTCTGCTGGGCATCCTGTGCGCGGCGCTGGGTTACCTCTACGTCAGGATTTTCTATGGCAGCCGAGACCTTATTTTTCGCCGGATGGCGGTGCCGGTATACTTCCGGCCGGCGCTCGGCGGGCTGGCCCTTGGAACCCTGGCAATCTGGCTGCCGGAGGTGTTGAGCGGCGGCTACGATATCATTCAGTCGGCCATCGACGACAAACTGGGAGCGGTTGCCGGCGGCAATTCTTCGGAGTTGCCATGGCACGCGTTTCGTCTGCTCTTTGTGCTGGTCATTGCCAAGATGCTTGCCGTCAGCCTGACGATTTCATCCGGGGGCTCGGGCGGCGTTTTCGGGCCAAGCCTGTACATCGGGGCGATGATTGGCGGCAGCTTCGGCTACCTTGTCGAGGCGGTGTCGCCGGGACTGATACCCGAGACGACACGCGTTTCGTTTATACTCGTGGGCATGGGCGGCTTCTTCGCCGGCGTCGCCAAGGTCCCAATCGCCAGCCTGATCATGGTTACGGAAATGACCGGCTCCTACGGGCTGATCGTACCCTTGATGCTGACCTGCGCCATATCATTCCTGCTGTCGCGCAAATGGTCGCTGTACGAGGAGCAGGTGCCCAGCCAGGTCGATTCGCCGGCGCATCTTGGTGATTTTGTCGTCAATATCCTCGAAGATATCCGCGTCAAGGACGTCTTTGCTCACGAACATCGGCAGTTTCATTCGGTGCATGAAAACACGACGCTGCGGGAGATCTCCGGCCTGATCCAGCAGAGCTTTCAGAATAATTTCCCGGTGCTCGACAACGACGACAAACTGGTCGGCATGATCTCGTTCGACACCATCCGCGAAGTCATCCATGACGAGATCGTGGGGCGTCTGGTTTTGGCACAGGAGATTTGCGAGACGGACTTTCAGAAGACGTCGCTCACCGAGAATCTGCATCAGGTACTGCGCAAAATGACGCAGCAGAACATCGAGGTGCTGCCAGTGGTCGACAGTATCGACCGCAACCGGATGCTGGGGTTTCTGACGCGCCAGGACATCATGGTATCGTACGACCGCAAATTGAATGATCTCCGTGATGATGCCGGTCTGCCGGTGCCGGCCGTCGAGGACGAAGCGATTCCGTTTCACGAGGAGTCGGTGATCACGGATATCAAGGTCCTGAAGCATCATGTGCAACTGAATAATAAACAGGTAAGGGATGTTGCGTTTCCGCACGGCTCTCTGTTGATCTCGATACAGCGGGGCAAGGAGCATGTTATCCCGAACGGCTTGACGCAGATCACGGAAAACGACCGCCTGATGATTGTCAGCAATCGGCACGAAGCCGCCGAGCTTCGGCGCTTCCTCACGACAACCCCGCGAACCGCGGACGGCGAGGAATGAATCAGCTACGGAGGAACGAAAACAACCAATGATAATTGTTTGCAATCGAGTGCAGAATGCATGTCTCGACTTCGATGCGATCAGCGAGCCGAAAGCGGATGCCGATGGGATCGAAGTAGCGACTCCAGTAGCGGCTGTAATGCCGGACAGAATCCGTGCAGTCGTTGGCTTCGGCCTTCGGCACGCGGCCCGGGGGGAGAGGCCGGCTGGTCATTTAGACGGCAATCGTGAATCACCAAAGGGCAAGCCCGTGGCATCCATCCCTTTCGCACAGGTCGTATAATATCGTCGCGTCTCTCGCATCCACAGCCACATCTGTTAAGCGTCACCGATTAATACCGATTATCACCACCGATTTCACCAATTTCTACCGATTTCTTCTCGAGGAAGACCGCCCCGAATCCAAATTGTGACCCGGGCGCAAATGTCCGGCAAGCGACGCGGCGACCTGATTGGTTAGCGGCCGGCCGAAAGCCAATTTCCGGGACGGAGTTTTCGTTCAGCCACTAATTAGCGCCTGAACGAAAACAAAGCACGAAGTTCAATCATCTCGCTGCGTCGTGCACCGTCCTCGTCCTGCGAATCAACTGAGCAATCGGTAAACGAAGTCGAATTGTCACGCAAAATGGCTGAGGATTCGGTACACGGAAACGGGGCGCGAAGACGGGGCACGAGTCTCAGTGAGCGTCAAAGGGGCGCATCAGGAGAGAACCATCGGTCGCTACCGCGCGCAGCAGAGCCGCACCGTTACCGCATATTCGCGAAAAGGAGCAACGCCGACCCCCCGGTCTCCTGACTTGACATATCCGGGCCGGCGACTGAGATTAGCCCCATGCATATAAACGAAGTCATTACCGCGGGCAGACGCATCGAGTTGACGCGTCCTCTGGTGATCCTCGATCTCGAGGCGACCGGCATCAGTATTCTCCATGACCGTATCGTCTCGATCTGCGCGGCCAAGCTGATGCCGGACGGCGCCATCGAAGTCAAGTCGCGTCTGGTCAACCCGGAGATGCCGATCGCCAAGGAGGCTATCGCCGTTCACGGCATTACCGATGACGATGTCCGGGATCAACCGGGCTTTCGCCAGATTGCCAAGAGCTTCGAAGAGTTCCTCGATGCTTGCGATCTGAGCGGCTTTAACATCGTCCAGTTCGACATTCCGATGTTGATGACGGAGTTCCGGCGGGTCGGCCTCGGCTTCTCCATGATCGACCGGAAAATCGTCGATACATTTCAGATCTTCCGGATCCGTGAACCGCGGACCCTGACCGCCGCGGTCAAGGTCTACTGCGGTGAGGAGCATGAGAACGCCCATGATTCGGA
>CAUZRT010000247.1:0-5134 GCA_963582235.1 Lentisphaeria bacterium | reverse complement strand
CCGGTCGGTTAAAGGCTTTAGGTCCGTCATGGATACAGGCACTAATTAGTGGCTGACCGAAAATCCGCGATTTCCCGATTCGTGGCGGAGGTTTTTTTTGTCAGGAATTTATTAAGCGACATCGACAGCGATTTTTCGATTCCGAGTGAATTATTTTGCTGTTGAGCGGTACATGTACCAGCCCGATTACAGGCTTGGCTGGCGTTCACTGCGCGCCGTCGGGTTTGGATCCGGTTGCCGGCGGAAGGGCAGGTCGACAGTCTGCTCCGGCGTGCGGCTGTTCATTCATAACTGGCTCTGAATGCCGTTGACACCGATGATCTCTGCGGCGAGCTGTTCACTACCGCGTCCGGTGTTAAAGGTGGCGTTCGGCTGTGTCGATCGACGCAATACCATCGAATTGGGTACGGGCATGGTTGCCTCCGGGGCACAGGAGAAAAGCAATATTTTTTGGAGCGTACGACGCAAGAAGAAGGCCAAAGAGCTCATCCAAGGATGTGACTATAAAAGCGAAGATGGTTGCTGATACTCGCCACGGAAGTGGCAGATTTCAACATTTACGAATTTGTATGATAACCCTCATAATTGACGAAAATGTTCGATTGCTGCCGCAACGCCTTTCGGACGCATGGCCTGTCACCCGATTCGGCGACCCCGAACGACAGCATTCCCCCCATGCTGATTGATCCCTCTATACTATTACGATCCCGATTTGGCGCTATCGGAATTTGTCTTATTTTTGAGTAGGATTTCTGCGGATCATGGTGTCGGCCATGGTCCACACGGGCGACTACTCAGCTAACGGTAATCATGCGCGGTGGGGTGTTCCGCGTCCTGTCCCATGAATTTGTCGTCCGAAAATTCATCCGACTTCGTACCGGTGTCGCATCGTGGTTTCCGGTATGCCTGGTGTCCTGAGTTCATGATTAGA
This sequence comes from Lentisphaeria bacterium, assembly GCA_963582235.1. GTDB lineage: Bacteria > Verrucomicrobiota > Lentisphaeria > JABSQK01 > CAJWLW01 > CAUZRT01. The sequence goes on along the minus strand of CAUZRT010000247.1, from coordinate 4,203 downwards.
GGCTGACCGGAAACCCGCGAATTCCGGTTTCGCGGTGGGCCTCCGCCGAGGGGTTTTCGGTCAGCCACTATTTAAGTAGTGGATGACCACTTCGAATGCCGGGTCTGCAGCATGTATTGGTTCCGGAACCAGTTTGATGCGGCTTGATTTGAGACGTCCAGGCGATAAATTGTCACCCAACGGAGGATGCTGTCTTCAAAGAACCGTGCCTGCGATTGAAGAATCGGCGTTGAATGATCGGACCAGCCCTTACCGGCGTGAAGTGATAAACGCCTGATCAGTTTCTTTTATTCACCCGGTTCTCTGCCATTCTGAAATTGTTTTGTGGCTTCCTATTGTGTTGGAGAAACGGCCGGCGCGTTCCCCGACCGCTTTTGAAATCCGCCGCCACGCCGACGATGCCGTACCCACGACTCTAAATCACCGTATCCTCTCCGGAATATCTCACTCCATCGACCGGCAACGCTGAGTATGACATTTAAGTAATATGGACAACGCTCGGCGTCCGCCATGGCATCCTGATCTGCAACCGACGGTCGGGGCCCTACACCAGTACCCCAACGTACAACACCGCCAAGGAGCGACAGGCTGAGGACCTCGTCGCGGCAGCGCCAACCCCAATCTTCAGTCCCGAAGTTTCCGGGGGGAGACTGCGATTCAAGATGACAACACCCAACGGGAGGAAAACACCAAATGAATGGAGCCATGCGTAGTTATCTTGCCGAATTCATCGGTACCTTCACCCTCGTATTCATCGGCACTGCCGTTGCCACGCTTCAGGGGATGCTCGGTTACGGCAATGACGGTTGGCTGGTGATCTCCTGTGCCTTCGGTTTCACACTGATGATCCTGGTCCTCGTTATCGGTCCGGTTTCCGGCTGCCACATCAATCCGGCCGTGACCATACCGATGGCCATGTCGGGTCGGCTCAAGGGTTCGATGGCATTCGGCTACATCATCAGCCAGGTGCTCGGCGCCATCGTCGCGAGCGCCATCCTGCTGTTCCTCTTGAAGGGTATTCCGGAATTCAATCTCGAGATCAACGGGTTGGGCGCAAACGGGAATCCGCATAAAATGTCGATCCTCACGCTCTTCCTGTGGGAACTCATTCTTACCGCGTTGTTCCTCTATACCATATTCGCGGCGACCCGCCCCGATTCCATCCCGGGGTTTGCAGCACTGGCCATCGGCGGTTTTCTATTCATCGCTCATCTCGTCGGCGCACAGCTCGGCGATTCGTCGCTCAATCCCGCCCGCAGCATCGGTCCTGCCCTGTTCGTCCGCGGCGACGCTCTGAAGGTGCTTTGGGTGTTCATTGTCGCACCCGTCTTCGGCGGCATCCTCGGCTGGGTTCTCTACAAACTGCTTCACGATGACACTGGCACGGCCGGCGATGCCGACTGATGCTCGATCACGGGTGACGGCACGTCACAACACGGATTTACGCAATGTGTAAACCGTTATTTCTAAAATCGTATCCGTCTCCGTCAGCCGACGGATGACGGATTACTCGTAATCCCGCCTCGGCGGGATCCTCCGAGTCCGACTGACAACGGCATGCTCGCCAGTGCCACGCCGTCAGCACAAAACCTGTTTTTGTCAATCCCCGATGAACCTGAACCGTATCTTACCGTGTCCTCTGTTTTTGGGGCTTGAGTGCTGCACCGTCAGCGTTGGATGAGCTCGAGACGGTGGCCGAGGTGGATGTGCGCCCCGCCGACCATCAATACCTGATACCTGCTCGAGCATGTCCACGAATACGATGTGTACCTGTCGGTTCTCGCGGTGCGATTCGATCGTGAGGTCGCGCGACGCGGCGCTCAGGGGCGTATGAAGCTGGTCTATACGCCGAGCACCGGCCTATATCATCTGGATCTCGATGCGATGGCCGAGTTCGGCATTGAGATGCGCTGCATCAAGACCGAATTCGAGCTGCTGGACCAGGTGACGGCTACGGCCGAGCTGGCCTTCGCACTGATGCTGGCCGCGGCGCGCAAGATCCCCGCTGCCCACCAGGCGGCCATGGCCGGGCGTTGGTCGCGCGACCGCTACTGCGGCCGCCAGCTTTCGAGCAAGACCCTCGGCGTGCTTGGGGTCGGCCGTTTCGGGTCGATGATGGTCGGCTATGGGCGCGGCTTGCGCATGCGCGTCATCGGTTGTGATCGCGGGCCCCGGAACCGTATCCCGGACCTCGAGTACCTCGAGTTCGATCAGTTCGCGGCGCGCGCCGATGTGGTTTCCATTCATATCCATTTGACGCCCGAAAACGAGAAGTTTATCGATTCGAAACGGATCGCGAGGATGAAGGACGGTGTCATCCTGGTGAAGCACCAGCCGGGGCAGAATCATCGACGAACAGGCGCTGCTGGCGGCGCTGGAAAGCGGCAAGGTCGGAGCTGTCGGGCTGGATGTCATCGACGGCGAGTGGCGCCGGGATCTGGAACAACATGCCCTTATCCAATATGCCCGTGACCATGACAATCTTGTGATCGTCCCACACCTTGGCGGCGTCACATGGGAATCCCAAGCAACCGTTCTTCATTTCGTCGCCGACAAGGTCGCCGAGATCCTTGCGGTCCGAGCGGTCTGACCGTCTTCGGCTTGAAGTGATGACGCCGGTCAGTGGCTGCTGCCCAGGCAGGACCGGTGACCATCAAATGGATCGAACGAGTGGGCACATGAAAGTATAATTTCGGTGAAACTCGTTCTATTGGGGAGAGAAAGATTAAGCACCACCAATTCACCACCAATTCCGCCTTTTGTCACCATCTACACGGAGTATCGCTTGTGCGTATTTCGGAACAATCAGCGCCGGCGAAATGATTTTGTATGATGCGGGGCGGATGGTCGTGTCAGATATAGGCAACGGCGAGTACAGTTTACCGTGTCGAATGATGTGGCGCCGCTCTACGCGCTTGATCTACCCGCGATAATTTGCGCCTGCGGACTTGTGCTGATGCGCAATTCACACTACCGTTTAAGCCGACACCCAGCAGATTCTCGGAACCGCGAATGTCGCAACTACCCGCCGTTTCACTATCCCCGGTAGCCGGACTCATCAAAATGCATTCAATGCCGCCGTACGCAGTTCTCGTTCGTCTCCCCGTGATCGCATCGTTGATTGGCGTTCTTTGTCTGCCTCAGGCCGCGGCGATGTCCGATCCGTTTTTGACGGTGAAAATAAATGTTCCAGTCGTGCTCGAGGAATCCGAAAAGCGCATGCCGGCGAAAAAAAAGGACACAAAATTCCTTGCGACAAAGGCTGTTCTGCAATCCCTCGAGCTCGACGAAATCCACATCTTCCTGTACCCCGACGCGGATCACCATATTCTCATGGCCGCGGTTTTCCCGAAAGCTGCCGACAGGCTGGCTGTGCTTGTAGCCAACGACGGTCCGCTGGCTGCCTTCGTCGAAGCAGATGCGGACGGGTATCGGTTCAGGTCAGAAGCTTTCACCCAAGATCAGACGGATCATTTTCCGGTGGAAATCTATCGCTTCCGGACCGTCGACGAAGTGCTCATAATGGCACCGATACAATTTCTTAACGAATGGAAAAACGGAACGCCCTGGCCCCGGCGAACACCGGCTGCGAAGATGGCCGCTTCCGTCGATCATCCCCAATCTCCTGCGGTCCTGGCCATCGCCATTCCCGATGATCTGGCTGCGGGATGGGAACAGGAGGCAATGACGCATCCGGCTGTGGTCGAAAACCCCATGGCCGTCATGTTTGCCGGTTTCGCCATGCGGTTCCTGGCACAAATGACGGCGCCGTTGCGGCAGATCCATGTGTTCGCTGTCGGCTTCCACTTTCAGGGCGATGATGGTCGCGTCCTCGATTACGCGCAACAATTTCGCGCGAACGTAAACGGCACTGCCGTCTTCGAACAGCTTAAGGCCGGTGAATGGAGCGACCCGGATTTCAACAGTGCTCTGCACAACGTCATACAATTGCTCAAGGACGAGCGGGTATCCTCTGATGTCGAGTTCGCCGACAATCGTCTGGCGATGACTCTACAATGGCAGGAAAAAGACGACAAAGGCATCGGCCAGGCGCTGGCCCAGGCAACGCTCGGGGCATTGCTCAATCGTGGTATGAACGCCGCGCTCAAGCCCTCGGCGGGGCCGGTGACCACTCGATACACGGACGAGCCGGAATGGACGCTCCGCGTAGAGCAGGAGCAACTGAAGCGGACACTGCCGGAC
>CAUZRT010000246.1:0-5149 GCA_963582235.1 Lentisphaeria bacterium | reverse complement strand
TGCCGAATCGGACCAGAGGTCGATTTCGGATGAAAATTGTTGGTTTCGGCATTCCTGGATTCAGGCTGCAACCGACCTGGGGGGCGGCGCCTCGGAATGTCTGAATTCGTCGCACTTTCACGTCACCTATGAGCGGCCCCGGCGACTGCGGGTCTTATGCCTGAATTCCAAATGGTCATTGGGAAGTGCGGAATTGGATAAACTATGCCGTTTTTGCATAGAGGCCAGTGGACAACATGCTGGCAGTTCCGTCATCGGCGGACGTGAGTCCCGTTGGTACGGGGCAACGCCTCTCACGGGATTCGCCTGTGGCGGAAAGCTTGATTGACCGAGAAAAGTCGCTGCCATCGGTGCGTCAGTCGATTGCTCTACGTCTGTAGCAACAGCACACAGGTCAAAAAGTAAATCAGCGTGGCGGACAGGTCGTTACTGGTGGTCACGAACGGACCGGCCGCCAGTGCCGGATCGATGTGCCGGCCTTGTGCAGCAGAATCGGCGCCAGACCTCCAAAACAGCTCGCGAATCCCATGGCACAACACATGGCTATACCGACCGTGGCGCCGAGCAACGCGGGCGTGACGGCCGCTGTTTCAGCGCCGGACAACGACAGGGCGGCGAACACGACAATACCGGCGACCGTGCCGCAGGCCAGTCCCAGGAGGATTCCAACGCTGATCTCGCGCAGGATTATGACCGTCAGCCGGCCGTACTGTTCGTGCCCCAATGCAATGCCGCGCACGGCGATGACGGATGACTGCATCCCGGTATTGCCGCCCATGGCGAGAATAGCGGGAATAAAAATCGCGATCGCGACAACCTGTGTCACATTCAGCATTTTGCTGATGATGATGCTGTTGATCAGGCCGGCGAACATGGTGAACATCAGCCACGGCAGGCGCCGGCGGGCGATGCCGGCGGCTGAGTCAGGCTCCTCCTCGAGGTCCGGCGCGCCGATGATGTGCGCCAAGTCCTCGTCCGCTTCCTTATGCATGACGTCCATGATATCATCAACTGTAATACGCCCGAGCATTCGCTGCTGATCATCGACCACCGGCATGACCCAGATGTTGTACTTGCGAAACTTTCGTGCGACCTCTTCCTGATCCTCTTCCGGCCGCGCTGTGACCAGGCCACGCATCGCCAGATCGCCGATTTGACCCTGCGGCCCGCTGCTGATCAGCTTTTTCAGTGACACGGATCCCGCCAGTGCGCCGGAGCCCGCGGCCGTCACGAAGATGTAGAAAACCGGATCAATGTGCCTGTATGCCGCCAATGCGTCCCGAGTTTCCTGGACCGTTGCGGTTTCGGCCATGGCGAAAAACTCGGTCGTCATTGTTTGCCCGGCCGTCTCAGGCGGATATCGCAGCAGGCGGTGGACGTCCGTGCGAACCGTGGGTTGCAGATGGTCGAACACCTGCTCTCCGACATTCGCATCGAGACCGACCAACTGATCTGCGCATTCATCGGGCGGCATATGACCGAGTATATCGGCGATGGACCGCGGTGGCAAATCCCCGACGACATCGGTGAGGAATCCATCCTCCAGTTCCATTAACACGCCGGCACGCAGGCGGTCGTCGAGCAGGTTAAAGACGGCGGCGCGGTCGTCGCCCTGGAATCGCTCGATCAGGTCGGCGACATCGGGCGGGGTCGCGGGCGACAATGGTGTCGCGGAGAGCCGATGTCTCGCCGCTCTCGAGCAATGCACGGTAATACTCGAATGATTCTTGGAAATTTTCAACCGTCATTCGATTTCGTTGGCCCAGTGATGGATAGCTTGATCGATGCGGGACATCTGTTCGGCGGCGAGAAAAACCTGGGCCGCCTGAGCATTCTCGACGGCTTGGCTTGGACCGCGCATGCCGACCAGCGCATGGGTCACACCGGGCTGCGCAATTGTCCAGGCGAGCACAAGCTGGGCCAGCGTCAGTTCGATTTCCCGTGCCACCGGCTCGATCTCCTTCAGCATGGCCAGGGCGCGGCGCCGGTTCTCCATACTGTATCGCGGCTGCTGCCAGCGGCCGTCGCCGTCGCCGAACTTCCGGTCCCCATCGATTTTCCCGGTCAGCAGTCCGCGCGACAGCGGCGAGTAGGCAAGGACGGAGATTCCACTGGTGTGGCTGTACGGCATGAGATCGCGTTCCGGCTCGTGATCGATCATGCTGTACTTGACCTGGACGGCATCCACGGGACCGATGCCGGCGTATGTTACGAGCTGAGCCCGCGTCACGTTGCAAACGCCGATTGCCCGAATCTTGCCTTGCTGTTTGAGATCCAGTAACGTCGCCATCGTATCTTCGATCGGCGTTGTCATATCCGGCCAGTTGGTCTGATATAGATCGATATAATCGGTACCAAGATGCTTCAGACTCTTTTCCAACTCGCGGCGAATTGAATCGGGCTCGAGATATTTGAACACACTGCGATCATGGTCACTGCGCGTCATCGTCCGGTCGTTGGCGTTGAAAAAGAAGTCGCCTTTCTGTTCGTGCCATATCAGACCGCATTTGGTCGCCAGTATAACCTCGTCACGATGTCCGGCAACGGCCTTACCGATGATCTGCTCCGAGACACCGAAACCGTAGAGCGGCGCGGTGTCGATGAAGTTGACGCCTTTGTCCAGGGCGCACTGAATCGCCGCGCCGGCTTCGCGCCGGTCGGTCCCGCCCCAGAACCAGCCGCCAATTCCCCAACCGCCGAGTCCAATGATCGACGCCGAAATACCGGACTGACCAAGTTCTCTGTATCGCATAAGATGTCAAAACCTTTATTGTAAATATTCGGCGAGGTCTTACGTCTTCAGTGCCAGTTGCCCGCAGGCACCCTGAATGTCGCGGCCGAGATTCCTGCGAATCGTTACCTGAAAGCCGTTGCCGGCGACGACGTTCCGGAAAGCCCGCGCTGTCTCTCTGCTCGACGGGCCATGGGGTGTCTCCGTCGGGTTGAAAACAATGAGGTTGACATGAACGAGTTGCCGGCGCTCGAACTGCCTCAAGTAGGCCACCAGATCGCGGGCGTGATCCGCCGAATCGTTCTCGCCCGCAAGAAGAATGTACTCGAAAAATAGTTTGCGATTAGTCCGTTCCATATGATAACCGATCGCTTGCCGCAGCTCGGCCAACGGATATGCCTTGTTGACCGGCATCAAGCGGCGCCGCAACTCGTCCGTGGCGGCATGAAGCGATATGGCCAGATTCACCTGCGGAAATGTATCCGCCATTTCGTAGATCGGTGGAATCAGACCGCATGTGGAGACGGAAATGTTCCGGTCACCGATGGCGAATGTATCCGGATTTGTCAATTCCCGTAAGCTTTCGAACACATGGCCCTTATTGTGAAACGGCTCGCCCATTCCCATATATACCACGTTGCGCAGCCGCGCAGCCATTCGCTTGGATGTTATATATTGGCGCCAGAACAGCACCTGGTCCGTGATTTCCTCACTGCTCAGGTTTCGTGTCAACCCCATCAGTCCGGTCGCGCAAAAACTGCATTTCATCAGGCATCCCACCTGACTGCTGATGCAGCAGGACCACAATCCGGGTTTCGGATTCAGCATCACGGTTTCGACAAGCTGCCCGTCCTCGAGACGCAATAATGCTTTGTGGGCACGTTTGTCGCGAGATACCAGGACGGTATGCGGTTGCACAACCATGGCCGGCCCGTGACTCTCCAAAGCACGCCGGACTGCTTTCGGCAAGGTCGTGATTTCCCCGAATGTCGCCAGGTTGTGCTTGAAGAATGCCTCCCGAAGCTGTGCCGATCGGTAGCATGGTAATTCATGCCGTTCAACAAGTTCTGAGATTCGTGCGAAGTTCATCGGCGGTCCTCTGGGTTCAACGCCTTAGCGCCAGGTGCCACGAAACCGTCACGATGGTCAGCAGAAGAACCACCGCGGCAAGCTGGCCGGCCGTTGCATTGCGGTATCGTCGCAAGCTCGGATAAAAGCAGCCGCCAACGAGGCCGCACACGGCGCCGAATAGATGAGCCAGCAAGTCGACCGGACGGTTGTGGCCGGCACCCAGAAAGGACAGCATCGCAATGACGATAAAGACGGGAACAAGCACCCGTTTCACGGGAAATGTCCCCGGCAAAAAATAGGCCATCGCCCGCATGGCACCCAGGATTCCGATCGCCCCGAAAACTGCCGTCGACGCACCGATCGAATTGTGCCCGGCCTTGTAAATCCAGGCAGTGATCATATTACCGCCGACCCCGGTAAATCCGATCAGGAGCCAGCCCGTACCGTAACCGAGAAACTGGCAAACGATGATCCCCAGAAGAAAACAGGCCGCGGCGTTTCCGAGTACATGAGAAATGTCGTCGTGAAGGGTCAAGGCGGTCACCAGCCGCCAGTATTCGCCGGCCACGATCCTGTCCGCCTTTGCACTGCCGGCATCGAACCAGGACACCCCCGGATTAAACGGCCCCGTGACGTAAAAGAAAAAGACCAGGGCGACGGCAACAAGAAGGCTGATAAGACCGGCCTCGCCGCACTCTTCGACGACATCCTCAATCGGTTTCGGCGGCCAGTAGCGGCTTTCCTGTTCAAACTCGTCAAGTGATGACAGAGCGCGATTGATATCGGCAGCCGCGACAACAATCCGCCACCCGTCCGGTGGTTTGACCAGCGAGTAGGGGATGCGTGCGGCCCCGAGCACGGCCAGCCACTCGAGTGCCTTCTCGCGGTTCGGCGGCGTCAGAACCAGCGGCTCCGCCGCTCCGTTCTCACCTTGCCGGCTCGAACCGAAACCGTTTTGATCATCATGCGACACCATGATCCGGGGGGATAGGGAATGGGAAACGGCGATTAACTACGCAAGGGTTCTCATGAAGGTTAGGTCATCAGCGCAGACCGCCGGCATTCCCATCGTCCTCGTCGTCCTCGCCCGCCCCGCCGTAGTCCTGCATGCGGGACGAAGGCGGTCCTCGATCGGTTTCCCCATCGATTACGAGGGCCAGACCCGTGTCCCTCCCGGGGCAGGGATTGAGGACGATTCTTGTTGCCCTGAATACCTATTTACCGTTAACTACGTGAGTGGCGTTGCCATCCGTCAGCCGGCGGACTCACGCCATTATCCATTCCCCACTCCTCACGCATCCAGACCGTCGAATACGGATCCCAGGTTGCCGAACTCATTCGATTGAT
>CAUZRT010000245.1:0-5266 GCA_963582235.1 Lentisphaeria bacterium | reverse complement strand
AAGATCACGCCGAAGAGCGAGACGGAACTGGATCCGGAGGAGCGTCTGCTGCGTGCCATCTTCGGTGAGAAGGCGGCGGATGTCAAGGACAGTTCGCTGATCGTGCCGAGCGGGACGAGCGGCATTGTCATGGATGTAGAGATCGAGCGTAAGGTCGATCCGAACAAAGCCAAGTTGACGAAGGCGGAGGTCAAACGCCAGATCAAGGAGACGCGCAACACATACAAAGCGCAGTACGCTGAACTTCTCGATGAACTGGCCGAGAAGCTGAGCTCGATCCTGCTGGGTGCCAAGTTGTCCTACGACATTGTCAGCACCGATGGCACGCCGATCGTTGCCAAGAATCGCAAGGTCACGAAGATGCTCCTGCGCAAGCTGGCCGGTTATCATGATAGTTACAGCCTGCCGGAGGGGCCGACAAAGGAGCAGATCGACGATGTCATGAAGTCGTTCCAGATTCTGCTTCGCGACTTGCAGGTGCGCCGGGACGAGATTGTCGAGCGCTATGAAAGCGGGGACGGCGAGGAGGCCGGTATCATCCGCACCGTCAAAATCTATGTCGGCAGCAAGCGCAAGCTCACCGTCGGCGACAAAATGGCCGGGCGCCACGGCAACAAGGGCATCGTTGCCAAGGTTGCGGCCAAGGAGGATCTGCCGTTCATGGGTGACGGCACGCCGGTAGACATCGTGCTCAGTCCTCTGGGTGTGCCGAGCCGGATGAACGTCGGCCAGGTACTCGAGACGCACCTTGGGTACGCCGCCAAGATACTCGGTATGAAGGTGGCAACTCCGGTATTCGACGGCATCGCCGAGGACACGATCCACGAGCTGCTCACCGAGAGCAAGCGCGCCATGGTCGAGAAGCGCGGCTGGAAATGCGACAAGAAAAACAACACAATTGACGATCAGAGGCGGAGGCGCCCGGACTATTTCGTCGAGGAAGACGGCAAGGCGGCGCTTTACGATGGTCGCACGGGCGAGAAGTTCAAGCAGCGCATCGCCATCGGCGAGATCTACATGATGAAGCTCGATCACCTGGTGGTCAACAAGATCCATTCACGTTCCGTCGGACCGTATTCACTGGTGACGCAGCAGCCGTTGGGCGGCAAGGCACAGCATGGCGGCCAGCGCTTTGGTGAAATGGAGGTGTGGGCGCTCGAAGCATACGGCGCCGCGTATACCTTGCAGGAAATGCTGACCGTGAAGAGCGACGATGTGACCGGCCGTACGAGGATCTACGAGTCCATCGTGCGCGGCGACAATTCACTGCAGGCCGACGTACCGGAATCGTTCAACGTGTTGATGAACGAAATGAAGAGCCTCGGTCTTGACATCCGGCCGTTGAAAGGCACGGGAAGTTGAGAGGGCGGAGTGGTGCAAGAGTGAAATTCTGGAATAGTGGAATGGTGCGGCCGGATGAGCCGCCTCGCATGTTTTACCGATAAAAATAAAACTGCCGTTGTCATAGACGGGAGTGCTTAACCTAAAGCTGGGAGGCCAACGTGGATAGCAAGAACGTTGCCGTTCGCGAAATCTTAGGGTTGGACGTTGCGGAAACCTTCAGTTCCGTCAGTATTGCGGTTGCGTCCCCGGAGACGATCCGGTCCTGGAGCCGCGGCGAGGTGAAGAATCCAGAAACGATCAATTACCGGACCTTCAAGCCGGAGAAGGGGGGCCTTTTCTGCGAGAAGATATTCGGCCCGACGCGTGACTGGGAGTGCAACTGCGGCAAGTACAAACGCATCAAACACAAGGGCATTGTCTGCGATCGTTGCGGTGTTGAGGTCACACACTCGCGTGTGCGGCGGGAGCGTCTCGCTCATATTGAACTGGCGGTGCCGGTCTCCCACGTCTGGTTTTTCAAGTGCATGCCCAGCCGACTCGGCCTGATTCTGAATCTGACTTCACGCAATCTCGAGCGTGTCATCTATTATGAGTCATGGATCGTCACGGACAAGGGCGACACGCCGTTGAACGAGATGCAGTTGTTGACGGAGGAAGAATACCGGGAAGCCAAGGAGATATACGGCGATTCGTTCCGTGCCGGCATGGGTGCGGCGGCCATTCGCGAGTTGCTCGAGGCGGTCGACATGTCGGCGCTGCGCGAAGACCTGACTGAGCAGATGGCTAATACCAAAAGTAAGGCGGAGCGCAAAAAGATCGCCAAGCGCATGCGAATTGTGGAGGGCTTCCTCCTCGGTGAGATGCGACCGGAATGGATGATCCTGACGGTTTTGCCGGTCATTCCGCCCGACTTGCGGCCGCTGGTGCCGCTCGAGGGCGGGCGTTTCGCAACATCGGATCTGAACGACCTGTACCGGCGGGTCATCAACCGCAACAACCGCTTGAAGAATCTGCTGAGCCTGCGTACACCTGAGGTCATTATTCGCAATGAAAAGCGCATGTTGCAGGAAGCGGTGGATGCGTTGATGGATAACGGCCGGCACGGGCGCGCGGTGACGGGTGCGGGTAATCGCCAGCTCAAGTCGCTCAGCGACATGCTGAAGGGCAAGCAGGGTCGCTTTCGCCAGAACCTGTTAGGCAAGCGTGTCGATTATTCCGGGCGTTCGGTCATCGTTGTCGGCCCCGAACTGAAACTCAACCAGTGCGGGCTGCCGAAGAAAATGGCATTGACATTGTTCGAGCCGTTCATTATCCGGCGCTTGAAGGAGATGGGGTACGTCCACACGGTACGCAGCGCCAAGAAGATGATCGAGCGCGCCGATCCTGTGGTCTGGGACATTCTGGAAGACGTGACGCGCGGGCATCCGATCATGTTGAACCGGGCGCCGACGCTGCATCGGCTCAGTATTCAGGCTTTCGACCCGGTTCTTATCGAAGGAAATGCGATCCGGGTCCATCCGCTCGTCTGCAAGGCTTACAATGCCGACTTCGACGGCGACCAGATGGCGGTACATATACCGCTTTCAAACGAGGCGCAGCTCGAGGCCAAGCTACTGATGTTGGCGCCGAATAACATCTTCTATCCGTCCAGCGGTCTGCCCATTGCCGTGCCGACGCAGGACATCACGCTGGGAGCATACTACCTGACGTATGTGCAGCCCGGTGCCATGGAGCGCGTGACGGAACCGAAGACATTTAACGACGGCACCGAAGTGCTGCTCGCCTACGAATCACAGGCGCTGAAGATTCATGATGTGATCCAGATGCGAAACCCTGATGTTGGAATGGAAACGCTGTGGGGCGATCCGGAATCGCGATTTATCATGACAACGGCGGGGCGCTGCATATTTAACTCTATTTGGCCGGTGTCCATCGGATTCTTCAATACCACCGCGCGCGACAAGTCCTTAGGCCAGCTGGTCAGCAGTGCGTACCCGAAGCTGGGAACGGAGGAGACCGTCGAGGTCCTCGACAAGCTGAAGGAACTCGGGTACGAGTACGCAACGCAGGCCGGGTTTTCGATCGGGATTTCCGACATGATCATCCCGGACGAAAAGACAAAGATCGTCAATGGTGCGCAAAAGGAAGTGGACACGGTCCGCAACCAGTACACCGCTGGTGTAATTACCGCCGGCGAGCGCTACAACAAGTGTATCGACATCTGGACACAGGCCAACAACCAGGTGGCGTCCGTTCTGTTCCAGGTGCTGGAGCGGAACAAAGGGCAGGAAGAGATCAACCCGGTATGGGCCATGCTTGACTCCGGCGCCCGCGGCAGTAAGGATCAGATTCGTCAGCTCGCGGGAATGCGCGGGCTGATGGCGAAGCCGTCCGGCGAGATTATCGAACGCCCGATCATTTCAAATTTCCGCGAGGGCCTGACCGTTCTCGAGTTCTTTATCAGTTCGCACGGCGCTCGCAAGGGCCTGGCGGACACGGCGCTGAAGACGGCGGACTCCGGATACATGACGCGGAAGCTCGTCGATGTGTCCCAGGACGTCATCTGTATCGAGCACGATTGCCAAACGACGCAGGGCATAAGCGTCAGCGCCATTCGCGAGGGCGACGACGACATGCTGCCCCTGCGCGACCGCATCATCGGCCGCTACAGTGCCGACGACATTCGCAATCCGCTGGCCGACGCCGACGAGTTGATCGTTGCCTCCGGTGATGAGATTACCAGTGAGGTGGCGGACAAGATGATCGGCGTCGGAATCGATCGCGTGCGCATCCGTTCGGTGCTGACGTGCATCAGCGACGGCCGCGGTATCTGTGGCAAGTGTTACGGACGCAATCTGGCCACCGACGGCGACATCCACGAGGGCGATTCGATCGGTATCGTGGCGGCGCAGTCGATCGGTGAGCCGGGTACACAGCTGACCATGCGTACGTTCCATTACGGAGGTACGGCGTCCTCCTCCTTCAAGCAGCCGGTGATCAAGGCGCGCGATGCGGGAATTCTGAAGCTGGTGGACGCGCGCACGGTGCGCGCGGAGGATGGCTACCTGATCATTCTCAACAAGACCGCGAAGGCGACGCTGGTGGACGCGAAGGGATTCGAGCGGGAGAGGCATCAACTCATCACCGGTGCCGTCATTTTCAAGGAGGACGGGGACAAGGTGAAAAAGGACGAGGTCATTGTGCGATGGGATCCGTACAACGTACCGATCATTACGGAATTCGGCGGGCGCATCAAGTTTATCGACCTTGTTGAAGGCATTACCATGAAGGAGCAGATCAACGAGGCAACGGGTACCCGTGAGACCACGGTGCTTGATCACCGCGAGGACCTGCTGCCGCAGATAGTCATCACCGATGGCGACGAGACGATGGTAGGGCATTACAGCATCCCCGTCGACGCCCATATCATGGTTAAGAACGGCGATCCGGTAGCTCCGGGCGATACGCTGGCGCGGACACCGCGACAGAGCGCCCGAACCAAGGACATCACAGGTGGTCTGCCGCGGGTGGCAGAACTGTTTGAGGCACGCCGGCCAAAGGAAGCCGCCGAGATTGCCCGCATCGATGGCATCGTCGAACTTGGCCGGGTCGTCAAGGCCAAGCGCACCCTGGTGATTCGTGACCCCGAAAACAACAGTGTCGAGGAGCACAGTGTTCCGGCCAACAAACACATTGTTGTGTTCGACGGCGAAGTTGTCAAGAAGGGCCAGCCGCTGACGGAAGGTTCGGTGGTACCGCAGGAAATCCTCGAGGTCTGCGGTCCCCAGGACCTGCAGGAATACCTGGTCAACGAGATTCAGGCGGTCTATCGGCTGCAGGGTGTTGAAATCAATGACAAGCACATCGAAGTCATTGTCCGTCAGATGCTTCAAAAGGTGCGGATCACCGAGGCCGGAAACAC
>CAUZRT010000244.1:0-5276 GCA_963582235.1 Lentisphaeria bacterium | reverse complement strand
TTCAAGGGCAGACTGGCCGATTACTTCCACCAGATGGGCGTCATCTCGACCAAGCAGAAGGGGCGGGATCGACTGATCATCGGCGATTTGTTGACGGGCCGCCGGAACTGGGTCATGTATCCGGAAGGCATGATGGTAAAGAGCAAGAAGCTCATTCGGAAAGGGAAAATAGCCATCGCCTCCCCGACACGGATCCTGCCGCCGCATCGGGGAGCTGCTGTGCTGGCGCTCAAATCGGAAATCTACCGGCTCGAATACCTCGATGCGGTGGAGAAGAACGACCTCGATGCGATCGATGAACTTCACAGTCGCTACAACATCAGTGACCCGGCGGAAGTCCTTGAACACAGCACGATCATTGTCCCGGTGACGATCACCTACTATCCGCTCCGGCCGGGACAGAACCTCGTCAAGCGGCTCGTCAAGAAATTCTTCAAAGAGCTGCCCGAAAGGCTCGAGGAAGAGCTTGAGATCGAGGGCAACATCTTACTGCACAACACTGATATCGACTTATATTTCGGTGAACCTATCCGCGTCCGTGATTACATCGGCGGTGCGTTCACCCTGACGCGTCGCTTCCTCCCCTTCTTCCGCTCCGTTGAGAAGCCCAATATTCTGTTGCGGGCGCAGAGTGAAAAATTGACACGCCGCTTCATGCGGAACCTGTACAGCAAGGTACAGATCAATTTCGATCATCTGTTCTGTGCCGCACTGCACCAGTTGAAATGCGCGCAGATCACAACCGAAAACCTGGCACGCGCATTATACCTGACGGGTACGGAACTGAAAAAGGATTCGACCTATCGGCTCCATCCTACCCTCGGCGATGGTTTGATACGCACCATATCGGCTCTGCCGTACGAACCGATGGCAAGCATCAGCGATCTGGCGGAGAACGTCCGCGTGGTCGACCGGATTGACAACGCCGTCATTGTCAACAGACTCCGGCTGAATATGATGCACATGTTTCACAATGTCCGGCTGAAGAATCCGATTATCGTTCTGGCGAATGAGCTCGAGCCGCTCAAGGATGTCGTTCGGCTCATCAGGAGGAATGTCAATCTGAAAGAGTCGGATATCAAACAGCGGCTGTCCGATGCCGTCTTTGAGGACGACAAACGGCTGTTTCAGGCGGATTACGAACAGTTTTACCAGGGCGCGCTGTCAAAACCCGCCGACGTCGGCGCCCCGTTTTTCCTTCGCTCGGACTCCTCCAATATCGGCGTTGTCCTCGCCCACGGCTATCTGGCGGCGCCGTCTGAAATGCGCGAAGCCGCCGAGTTCCTCCATGAGCGGGGCTATTCCGTCTACGGCGTACGGTTGCGCGGCCACGGAACAGCCCCAGAAAACCTGGCGCATGTGCCATGGGAGGAGTGGGTCAATGCGTACCTCAGAGGATACGCCGCGTTGAGCAACTGCTGCGCGAAGGTCATCGTTGGCGGCTTTTCGACAGGCGGGCTCCTGGCGCTTTTGACGGCAGCCGGCAACCATCCGAACATCGCTGGGGCGTTCGCGATCAATTCCCCGATCAAGCTTCAGCACATTTGTGCTGGCATGGCCCCAGCCGTCAATTTCTGGAACGAGCTGCTGGACAAATTTAATATCGACGGTGCCCGGCTCGAATACGTCGACAATGTGCCGGAGAATGGCCACATCAACTATTCCAAGATTTATCTGAAGGGCATCGTCGAGCTCGACAAGCTCTTCCATCATTGCCAGCGGCGGCTCAGAGATGTCCGCATCGCGACGGCGATTATTCAGTCCGAGTCGGATCCGACAGTCAATCCCAGAAGTGCCGAAAAAATTTACTCCTTGATTCGGTCGCCGGGGAAAAGTCTGGAATACCTCGACTTTGATCGCCACGTCATTGTTCAAGGACCCGAATGCCGTAAGGTATTTGAGAAGATCCACTACTTCATCCGCCGCGCCACGTATCCACATCCTGCCTTTACCCCGTCCCGCTCCGTGCCTGTCCCCGCCTTCGACGCCTCCCCCGTCAAGACTTCGTGAAGCGTAAAACGTAATTTGATCGTATAGAATTTGTATTTTGATGCTCCTGCGACCCAAGGTTGCAGGAGCCAGGGTTTGTCAGCTAAACAGTGGCTGACCGAAAACGTCTCCGCCGCGAATCGGGGAATCGCGGGTTCTCAGTCAGCCACTGAATAGGATGCCAACCCCTCTCCTCCATCGGCGCTACTGCAATTAGCTTTCGAACTTTTCTAACGGCTGCAACGCCCGATTCGAATCTTTGTCATCGCCACAGTCTGCGCGGCGGAGGACATGCTCGCCGACGTCCAGGCCGTACGAGACTTGATCGATGCGAAGATCCTGGAGTTTCTTGCCGCCGGCGTCATTTGCGATCAAGCGACGATTGATGACTGCCGTCAGCCGATCCTGCAGCCGCTTCGGTTCGCCTGGCAGCGTATCTTTTGCTGTCTGGATGCTAATCCGTGGGTGAAACTTCTGGCGGCCGGCTTGATTTGAATGCGATGGTCCATAACTTAGCCGGACCATGAACGCAACATTGGATACTGTCTTCGCAGGTCTTGGCTCGCCCAGTGACATGCGCGCCCGCGCCGCCCATGGATGTTCACCGGCCCACCGCCCAAAGGTCAACGCCCACCTGCATCTACCGCCGAATTTCTCTGCCTTCGAAACCGTCGACCAGGCCATCGGCCGTTCGGTGGCCGAGAGTGTCCGCGTGCTCGGCGCCAG
Source organism: Lentisphaeria bacterium (assembly GCA_963582235.1). GTDB lineage: Bacteria > Verrucomicrobiota > Lentisphaeria > JABSQK01 > CAJWLW01 > CAUZRT01. The sequence goes on along the minus strand of CAUZRT010000244.1, from coordinate 2,561 downwards.
CAATTACTACGACTACCGGATATATCGGGATTTCGCCGACAAAGCGCGAGCCGCCGGCATTTTTCCCCTCTTTGGTCTCGAGATCATTGTGCGTATTCCGGAGCTCATCGATGCCGATATGAAGATCAATGATCCGGGTAATCCTGGAAAGATGTATATCAGTGGTAAAGGGATCAACCGATTCGAAACCCTGTCACCCGAGGCCGATCGCGTGCTTGGGGATATTCGCCGAAACGACGCAATGCGAATGTCGGCAATGGTCGTTCGAATGGCAAAGGTGTGTAGCGAGCGCGGATTCGAAAGCGACATCGATGAAGACAAAGTCATCGAAATGATCGTCCGCCGTCACGGCGTTCCGCGGGAGACGGTGTGGCTGCAAGAACGACATCTGGCCCAGGCGTTTCAGGAACGGTTCTTCGAGCGGATCCCGAAAAATGAAAGGCAGTGCGTACTGGCCGGGGTGCTTGGCCTCGAGTCGTCTGCTGTGCCCGAGGATCATGTCGCCGTCCAGGCCGAGTTTCGTACGCATCTCATGAAAGCCGGCAAGCCGGCATTTGTCGAGGAGTCATTCATCGGATTCGACGACGCTGTCACGCTGATCTGCCAGCTCGGTGGCATTCCGTGTTATCCGGTGCTCGCCGATGGCGCCGCCCCGATCTGCGGTTTCGAGGATCCCGTAGAGAAGCTTATCGACAACCTCGCGGCGCGCAATATTCATTTTGTCGAATTCATATCGATACGCAACTGTACTCGTGTGTTGACGGATTATGTTACGCGCATGCGGGAGGCCGGCTTCGTCATTACCGCCGGGACCGAGCACAATACGCTGGCATTGATCGATTTGGAGCCCGCATGTTTGAGCGGCGAACCGGTCCCGGAGGCCGTAAAGGATATCTTTTGGGAAGGCGCCTGCGTTGCCGCCGCGCATCAGTTTGTGTCCTGGCGGGGTGAGTCCGGCTTCGTGGATGGGTACGGCAACCTCGATGCTGAATACGATTCGGCGGAAATGCGCATTGCGGCTTTCAGCCGCTTGGGAGCGGCGGTGATTCAGTCGTATTTTGACTCGGACCGGGACGAGCGATGACACTAACAAACCGCCAGGGTCTACGCACCATGAAGTGGCCGATTTTTCAAAACATTTCCGATCCATTAGAGACCATCGCGGCTGTTTCCCGCTACTACGGGAGCAGTGACGAGTTCGTCATTGCTGGCGGCGGCAACACATCGTACAAGGACAACGAACGGCTGTGGATAAAAGCCAGCGGTAGGGCTCTGGCGGATATCGACCCCCGCGGTTTCGTCGAACTCGATCGGGCAGCCCTCGATGCCAAATTGACAGTGGATTTCAGTGATGACCCGACAGAGCGAGAGGCACAGTACAAGGATGGACTGATGGCGGCACGGGTTCAACCGGAACGCGGGCAACGTGCGTCTGTGGAATCGCTGATGCACCATGTTATTCCCGGCTGTTACGTGGTCCATACCCACGCAACGGAGTTGAACAAGCTCACATGCAGTATTGACGGCGAAGAGCTGGCGCGCGAGCAGTATGGCGATGACATTCTGTGGATTCCATTTGTCGACCCGGGCTATACGCTGTCGAAAGTGATCGCAGAAGCGCTTGCAAAATACGAACGGGAAACTTCACGATCGAAGCCCCGAGGAATCCTGCTGCAGAATCATGGCGTCATCGTTTTCGGGGACGATCCGGAAACGATTCGAATCGACATGGAATGGTTGATCGCACCGTTGGCACGTGAGCTTGGCATCGGTGCCAATGAGTTAGAGAATAACAGCGTTCTCGACGACCATGCGAATCAAATCGATCGGACGCTTACCAACCGTATCGGGCCCGCGTTACGGTTGCTTCTTGCCGACGACGCACGCACCAAAATCGTCAGCTTCAATGGGGATGACATTGTCCGGTATTTCGTCGACCAGCCGGATGGCAAAAGCTTGACAATAGACGGGCCGCTGACACCGGACCAGATCGTCTATTGCAAGTCGTTTCCACTCTGGTTTGAAGCGATGCCGAGTGAATCCGATGAGGATCTGGTAAAGCGGTTGCGTGACGCTGTCGCCGCGCATGAGCGTACGACCCGGTTTCCGCCGAAGGTCGTTCTCGTTCCCGGTCTGGGGATGTTTACGGCCGGCGACGATTGCAACGCTGCCGACATCACCCGGCGTGTGTATACGGACGCCATCAAAATCATGATCGGTGCCATTAAACTCGGCGGTGTCAACTATCTGTCGGAGCGGGATCGCGAATTCATCGATAATTGGGAGGTGGAGCAATACCGCCGGCAGGTCGCCGCGGTGCAGCGTTCCACCGGGCGCGCCGAGGGCAAGATCGCGGTGGTCACGGGGGCAGCCCAGGGATTCGGCCGCGGCATCGCGGAACAACTGGTCGGGCAAGGTGCGCACGTCGTGCTCGCAGACATAAACCTGGCCATCGTCGAGCAGGTGGTCGAAGAACTCACCGCCGCTCACGGCAGTGGGCGGGCCGTCGGCCTGAGTATTGATGTCAGTGATGGTGAATCGATCGCCGCGGCGGTGAACGA